>JAEYIG010000167.1 GCA_023409175.1 Pseudomonadota bacterium | reverse complement strand
GCCGACATTCTTCAGAAGGCAGGGTTCAAGCCGGTTAACAGCCTGCGTGGCGGCATGACTAAATGGGTCGAAGAAGGTTTGCCTGTTACCAAATAAGAAAGGAAGATGGATATGACGGCTAATGTCGTGATGTACAGCACAACGGTTTGTCCTTATTGCCGGATGGCCGAACAACTGTTGAAAAACCGTGGCGTTACGGAAATCACCAAAATCCTGATCGACAGTGATGAAAAGCTGCGGGCAGAGATGATGGAGAAAACCAACCGGCGCACCGTTCCGCAGATTTTCATCGGGGATACCCATGTCGGCGGTTTCGACGATCTGTCAGCGCTGGACAAGGCAGGCGGATTGATGCCTTTGCTGGAAAAAGCTTAACCATTTTATAAATATATTCCGGAGTAAATATGTCTTCCGAGGCTACTCAACCAGTTTTTCATATTCAAAGCGTTTATTTAAAAGATTTATCCCTCGAACAGCCCAATTCACCGGCCATTTTCCTTGAAAAGCAAATGCCTGAACTCGAAGTCGCGATCAACGTCGGTTTCGATGCACTGGGTGAAACGACGTTCGAATCGACAGTAACGGCAACGGTAACGGCAAAGATCGGTGACAAGACCGCATATCTGGTTGAGGGAAAACAGGCTGGCATTTTTGAAATACGTGGCATCCCGAAAGAAGCGATGGACCAGATTCTTGCCATTTCCTGTCCTTCCATCATTTATCCTTATCTTCGGTCGAATATTGCCGACATGATCTTAAGGGCCGGTTTTCCGCCTGTTCATCTGGCCGAGATCAATTTCGAAACGTATTTCCAGGACCGGATGCAGGCACAGGCTGAAGCAGAGAAAGCACAGGCCGGCGACGCAAAACCAAACTGATAGAATTCAGTTTTTCAATACCGAAAAGACGGAAAATGAACATTACTGTTCTTGGCGCCGGAGCATGGGGAACCGCTATTGCCATTCATCTGGCCGAGCGGCATTCGGTCATGCTTTGGGACCGCAATAAAAGGGTCATCGGTGAAGCAGCCAAAACCCGTCAGAACATGACGGGTTTGCCCGGTTTTGTTTTGCCGGAAAAAATCGTGCCCACTTCCAGCTTCGACGATGCCGTTTTTCATGGTTCGGGTCCGGATTCGCTGGTTGTCATCGCCACGTCGGTTTCCGGTCTGCGTTCGGTTTCAGCCAGGCTGAAAAATTCGGGCGCAGTCAATCTGATCTGGCTCTGCAAGGGGTTCGAAGAGAATACCGGCCTGTTGCCGAATCAGGTCGTTGCCGAAACACTCGGCAACGAACTCGATATAGGCGTGTTGTCCGGCCCTTCTTTTGCCCAGGAAGTGGCTGCCGGTTTGCCGTGTGCGTTGACTGTTGCGTCCCACTCGATGGCGCTTCGAAAAATCGTGGTGGAAGCGGCCAATGGCGGCAATATGCGGATATATTCCAGCGATGACGTCACAGGTGTTGAAGTCGGCGGCGCTGTCAAGAATATTCTGGCCATTGCCACCGGTATGTCCGATGGCTTGGGTTTCGGGATGAATGCCCGCGCGGCCCTGGTCACCCGCGGACTGGCTGAAATAACCCGGCTTGGGGTCGCTCTGGGCGGCAGACCCGAAACGTTTATGGGATTGACGGGAATGGGCGATCTCATTCTGACCTGTACAGGTGATTTGTCCCGTAACCGTCGTGTCGGCCTTGAACTGGCGAAAGGCAAGACGCTGGAAACGGTCATTGCCGAACTGGGACATGTTGCAGAAGGTGTCAGGTGTGCGCAGACCGTCAGGATGCTCGCTGCAAAGGCCGGTGTCGAGATGCCAATCACGAATGCCATCGTCGGTGTCCTTTTCGACAAGGTGTCGATCAAGAGCACGGTATCCCAGTTGCTTTCACGTCACGTCCGCAATGAAGCGGATGGCCTTTACCTGAAAGAACCTTGACCGGCACTTTCGGTGTTTGTCCTGTTCAGTCCGGTTTTTATGCGGTGTCCGGAAGGATGAGGTTCCATAATTTCTTCACTTCATCGACCTGATCGTTCACTTCACCCAGTTCTACCTTGGCCTGATCGGCTCCCTGCATACGGATTTCATGTTGCCGTTTTCTGAATTGCCTGTAGATGGCAGATACTTTTTCACCGGCTTCTTCAGGAATCAATCCCAGTTTTTCACTCGTTTTCAGCAGTGCGATATTGCCGAAATTATCGGTCAGTTCAGGATATTTCGCTGAATATTCAAGAACGAGATATTGAACGATAAATTCAATGTCGATCATGCCGCCCGCATCATGTTTCAAGTCGAAAAGCGTTGAGCGATTGGGGTGAGCCTCGTGTATTTTCTCCCGCATTTTCAGGATTTCCTGCCTGAGCCATTCGGGATCGCGTGGCTGGCGCAGTATCCGGTTACGCAAGGCCTCAAACCGGTTTCCGATACTTTCATCACCCGCACAGAATCGGGCTCGGGTCAGAGCCTGATGTTCCCATGCCCATGCCGATTCAGTCTGGTAACGTTCGAATGAGTCGATGCTTGAAACCATCAGGCCGCTTGCACCGTCCGGCCTTAACGCAATATCTATATCGAAAAGGATGCCCGCCGACGTTGAACTGGTCATCCATGTGATAAAGCGCTGTGCCAGTCGGGCATACAACATGGGAGCGTCCGGATGATCATCGTCGTACAGAAAGATCAGATCCAGGTCGGAGGCATAACCGAGCTCTTTTCCGCCCAATTTACCGTACGCGATGATGGCAAAGCGTGGGATATCCCTGTGCCGTTTAGGCATGGCCAGCCAGACTTCCTTCAAAGCGGTTTCCACGATGATATCGGCCAGTTTGGAGAGGTGATCGGCCAGGCGTTCGACAGTCAGCCCTCCAGCCAGATCCTGCGCCAGAAAGCGGAAGAGCTGGGCATGGTGTGCCTCGCGCAGGGTATCCATCATCAGTTCGGTATCCCCGCGCTGCAGTTCGAGCTGGTGTTCGAGTTCTGCTGTAAATAAGGTCCAGTCGGGGGGAGCCAGAAGGGTTCTCGCGTCGAGCAATTCGTCCAGAAGAATCGGATGGCGCGTCAAATAGCGGGCAGCCCATTCACTGGCATCCAGCATGCGTATCAATCGTTGCGTCGCAGCCGGGTATTCGGTCAACAGGGAAAGATATGCCGTTCGCCGGGAAATCGATTCCAGAAAGTCGAGGAGCCGGCCAAGAGTGACGAGCGGCGCATGACCGCTCTTCAGCACTTCAGGCAAAGCCGCATTGATCAGGGTTATCAGTTTGGTTCGGGTGCTGTCTGACAGGGATTGGATGCGGCTGGTTTTCCAGAATGACAACATGCGTTTTGCCGCGTCAGTCGCATCGGAAAAGCCCATTGATTCCAGTTTTGACTGCAGGGTGTGGATTTGCTCTTCTTCTGACTGGCTTGAAAGCAGGGGCTGGGGAATGACCGGTTTGGAGTTGTCTTCCCTTGAAGATTTATCGCTGAAAATGGCATCGAACTGGGTTGAAACGAAAGTCCGATGTTTTTGCAGTTCGTCGAGAAGTTCTGCAGAAGTTTCCATCCCCATTGCCTTGGCGATCAGGAGAAGATCGTTTTCATTGGCGGGAAGTGAATGGGTCTGGGCATCGTCGAGATATTGAATGCGATGTTCCAGATCGCGAAGGAAGGTGTAAGAATCAAGCAGGGCAGTGGCAATGTCATCATCCAACTGTCTTTTTTCCACCAGTATCCCGAGGATGTTCCGGGTTGATTTGTCCTGCAAGTCAGGGTCTCTCCCGCCGCGGATAAGCTGGAACATCTGGGCAAGGAATTCAATTTCCCTGATGCCTCCACGTCCCAGTTTTACATTATTGCTACGTTCCGGATGAAGTTTCTCCTGCCGCACGACGTCTGCGCGAATTTGCTGGTGAAGGTTGCGAATGGCATCAATGACACTGAAATCGAGATACCGGCGATAGATGAATGGATGCACGATCTCCTGCAGCGCCTTGATATCGTCAGGATTACCCGTGATTGGTCTTGCCTTGATCCAGGCGTATCTTTCCCATTCACGTCCCTGGACGATGAGGTATTGCTCGACCATGTTAATGCTGGCGACAAGGGGACCCGATTCGCCATTTGGCCTTAATGCCATATCCACGCGAAAAGTAAAACCGTCTTCGGTAATCTCGGAGAGGGACTTGATAAACCGCTTGCCAAGCCGGGTGAAAAATTCCTGGTTGGACAGGGGGCGTTGTCCGGGTTCGCTCGCTTTTGTTTCCCCGTTTTCGGGATAAACGAATATAAGGTCGATGTCAGATGAGACGTTCAGTTCTCCACCGCCGAGTTTCCCCATCCCGAGCACGATCATTTCCTGTGGTGTGCCGGAATGGGCCCCAATAGGGGTTCCATGGGATGCAACCATTTCTTCAGTGAGTGACTTCAGATGGGTGCGGATGGCAAATTCGGCAAATAGCGTCATCGTATCGACGACTTCCGACAGATCGGCTTTTCCGGACAGGTCACGTTCGATGATGGCGCAGATCAACAGGTTCCTTACCCGTCGCATTGCTCTGGGCAATGGATAGCCATCGTCCATTTCGCGCTTCAAGAGCGCATTAAGGTCCAGCTGGTTCAATGGCTCGGTAATGAGGGACTGGATTTTTGCCGTCCGTTTTTCACGGTTGGCATTAAGCCAGTGAAGATAAAAATGGGATGCCTGTTCAGCTGGGATAAGGGAAGGCTTCATATTTTGTAACATCGGGTAAATAGTGTTTCATGAAGATGGTGAGCTCAATATTCTTTTATTCTTCATGATTGATTAAATAATCGCTATGCCATTGTGGTATTTTACGTTTATTAATGCCAATTCTTCTATTTAATGCAGCCTGACCAGCAAGAAAATCAGAATAAACAGCAATCCCGGAATGTGTGGTGGTCACGTTCCGCGGATGCGCTTGCCGATTTCGCTTATCGTTACCAGAAGCTCATCAAGGTCACTCTTGCCGTATTTTTCATTTTTTATTTTGCGTTCGCGGCCGTTTTTCTGGGCTTGCGCTATATCGTCTTGCCTCATGTAAATGAATATAAAACAGAGATAGAAAAGCTGGCGAGTGAATCCATTGGGAAGAACGTCCGGTTTTCAAAAATCAATGCTTCGTGGTATGGCTTGCAACCTAAAGTCGATCTGGAAAATGTGACGCTTTCCGATGAAGAAGGAAAAGAGTACGTCAGGCTGAAAAATGTCTCGGCTGTCGTATCCTGGTGGTCTTTGCCTTTAATGGATTTACGTCTCGCTTCACTGACCATAGACCGCCCGGATATCCATATATCGAGAGACGGGGAAGGCAGGTTTTATGTCGCGGGCATTCTCGTCGATCCGGAAAAGCAAAGTGAAAGCGGCGTCGCCGACTGGATCCTGAAGCAGCATGAAATCATCATTCTTGACGGCGCTCTTCACTGGAAAGACGATTTCAGGGATAAAGTGGAACTGAACCTTGATCAATTCAACTTTGCCATGAAAAACCGGGGGCGGAATCATCGTTTCCGTTTCATTGCCATCCCGGATGCGAAGCTTGCCAGTTCGTTCGACATTCGTGGCGATTTGTCTCATCCACGGTTTGAAAAGAAAGTATCCGACGTATCGAAATGGAAAGGTGAGCTTTATGTCGCATTGCCTGACCTGGATGCTTCCGAATGGAAGAAATATGTGGATTTTCCTTTTGAGCTGGATAGCGGCACAGGATCGCTCAAGGTATGGGCGAACGTGGATCATTCGGAACTGGCCGGCCTCTCCACCGATATTGACCTGAAAAACCTGGTGTTGAAACTGGGAAAGGATCTTCCTGCCCTGGACCTTGCTGAGGCAAAAGGGCGATTTGTAATGAAGCAGATCGGGAATGCCGTACAGGAAGGTGAAGAAAGAACGCATCCCTTTTATTCATACGGTATTGACAATCTGTCTTTGAAAACGACTTCTGGCAAGCTTTTGAATGACGCGAGTTTTACGGTCAGTTATTTGCACCCGTCAGGAAAAGGCCAGCCGACAAAAGCAAAAGTTGATGTCGCAAAACTGAATCTGGGTGAGTTAAGAAGTTTTCTTTCTTATCTTCCTCTAGGCAAGGATCTGGGGCAGATCGGGCGGTATGAATTTTCGGGACAATTGTCCAATTTTGCCTTGAGCTGGGAAAGTACCCCGACAGAATTGAAAGCTTATTCCGTTAACGGAAATTTCAATCAGCTGACTTTCCGGGAAACAGGCGACAACTATCAATCAAGCAAACCCGGACTGTTGCCTGCCAATGTCGGGTTCCAGAATCTGACCGGTTCCGCTTCAGTGAACGAATATGGTGGAAGCATTGAACTGGATTCACCGAATTCGACGCTGA
>JAEYIG010000141.1 GCA_023409175.1 Pseudomonadota bacterium | reverse complement strand
AAGAGACCGTTGTCGAATCGTCTGCCAACCGTTTTTCCGCCAACCGTCAGGGAATCGCACAGACTTCACCCGTCTTGTCGCTCGCCGATATCGACGCGATAGACGTTCCCCGTTTCCAGTCGGGCATCAGTGAGTTTGACCGCGTTTTGGGTGGAGGCCTCGTTTCCGGTGGGGTTGTCCTGATCGGGGGCGATCCCGGGATCGGCAAATCGACATTGCTCCTGCAAACGCTTGTCAATCTGGCACGCGTCAGGAACGTGCTTTATGTCAGTGGCGAAGAATCGGGCGCACAGGTCGCGCTCCGCGCCAAACGGCTGGGCCTGACTGCTGAAAACCTGCAGTTGCAGGCTGAAATCCAGCTGGAAAAGATCATCGGGACGCTGGACAAACTCAAACCGGAAGTCGCTGTCGTCGATTCCATCCAGACGATTTATTCCGATGCCCTGACGTCCGCGCCCGGTTCAGTGGCGCAGGTCAGGGAATGCGCCGCCCAGCTGACCCGTTTTGCCAAACAGTCGGGTACGACGATCATCATGGTCGGCCATGTCACAAAAGAGGGGGCGTTGGCTGGCCCGCGTGTGCTGGAACACATCGTCGATACCGTTTTGTATTTCGAAGGGGATGCCCATTCGAGCTTCCGCCTTATCCGTGCTTTCAAGAACCGCTTTGGTGCCATCAACGAGCTGGGCGTTTTCGCCATGACGGAAAAAGGGTTGAAGGGCGTTTCCAACCCCTCTGCCCTGTTCCTGTCGCAGCACCAGCGTGAAATTGCCGGTTCCTGCGTCATGGCGACGCTGGAGGGGATGCGCCCTCTGCTCGTTGAAATTCAGGCGCTGGTCGATACATCGCCCACGCCCAACGCACGCAGGCTGTCTGTCGGGCTGGAGCAGAACCGGCTGGCGATGCTGTTGGCCGTCATGCACCGGCATGCCAATATTTCCGCCTATGATCAGGACGTTTTCATCAATGCCGTCGGTGGCGTCAAGATCAGCGAACCGGCAGCCGATCTTGCCGTGCTGCTGGCGATCAATTCTTCATTGCGGAACAAGCCATTGCCGAGAGGGCTGGTGGTTTTCGGTGAAGTCGGCCTTGCCGGTGAAATCCGGCCTGCACCGAGAGGGCAGGACAGGTTGAAAGAAGCCGTCAAACTCGGTTTTTCAATAGCATTGATCCCGAAAGCCAATGCGCCAAAGCAACCGCTGGAAGGCCTGACAGTCATCGCTGTCGAACGTATTGATGAGGCGTTCGACCGGATGAGAGAGCTCCAGTAAAGGGACGGTCAGGCAAAAAATGACTGAAGGCCGGATCGGGCTGATCCGGCTTTTTCATTCCTCAATCCGTTTGATCACTTTGGCTGGTACTCCGGCGACAACCGTATTGGCCGGGACATCTTTCGTGACGACGGCACCGGCTGCGACAATGGAGTTTTCCCCGACAGTCACTCCCGGCAATACGGTGGCAGCCGCGCCGATCCACACGTTCCTTTTGATGATGATCCGGTTTGAGATGAGCGTTCTGCGTCTGGCTGGATGCGGGTCGTGGTTTTCCGTGATCAGGTTGACGCGCGGGCCGATTTTCACGTCGTCTTCCAGCGTGATACCGCCCCTGTCCATGAAGGTGCAGGCATTGTTGACGAACACGTTTTTTCCGACTTCGATGAATTTGCCGAAATCCGTGTAAAAAGGCGTCCGGATTTCAGCCGTATCGTCAATCCGGGCTCCCAGACGCCGCAACAGATCCCGGACTTCATCACGGTCATGCCAGGCGGTGTTGATTTCAGCGGTGACGTGTCGGGCCAGTTCCAGGGCATCGGCCATGGCGGAATAGTCCGGATCGGACATGGAAACAGGCTCGCCTGATTTTGAACGTTCAAAGATGTCTTTCATGTTGATCCCATAGTGGTTGTTGAACAGTTGGGTTGAAAATGCCTGTCGGCTTATCTCTGGATATCAATCGTGACGGTTGGTGAATCCTCTTCAACCAGCTTTGCAATGGCCTCACCATCTATTTTCCCCAATAAGACCAGACCGGGCGAATACCGGAAATCACGGTAGAAAATGCACAGGTTTCCCCATGGCGCATAAAAGGCCATGTCACCTTTTCGCGGCATGAACCCTTCTGGCGAATCCGCTGTTGAAAGCCGTTCCGGAAGGGACGCGATCTTTTCCGTCCGGTTGTAGTCTTCCAGTTTCAGCGTGATCGGCAACATCTTTATGAAATCCCGTGATGCCGCGCTATCGTCAAGCGTTGCGTGAAGGGCTCCCTTATGGGTTTTAATGGTCAGTTTCATGGTATGGGCCATTTCTATAGAGTTGGTCGCGTTCGCTTGACCGGTGTTTTTGTCCGATGGGGGCGAGTTGCCGGCATCGGAACGGCAGCCTCCGAGTGACAGTGCCATCCCGAGCAGAAAGGTAATGAAGAGATTCTTTTTCATGTTTTTCCTCCTGAAAGGACTGCCACAGTTTCGCTGCAGTATTTTCATTGGTGAAAATGGCTTGCAGGGCAGTATTACAAGGATCGTTTATTCAGGAAAAAGTATGAGGGAAAGAGGCATGCGCGGCCAGATACAATCATGCCTGATGATTGCCTGATTCTCTCGTTTATGGGAAATTATGGAAAAGGGCGAGCTGATCACCCGAAAGGGAAAGGCTTTATTCCTGTGTCCAGGGGAGTTTGCGGAAACGCCAGCCGTTGACATTGTTCCGTTGCATGTTTTCGTCCAGGTCGCCTTCAAAACCTTCCATGATATTGTAAACGTTGGCATATCCGGAAAAAGTCAGTGCTTCGGCCGCACCGGCAGAACGTTTTGCGCTGCGGCACAACATCAGGATATTGGCGTCCTTGCCCAATTGTTTCGATGCCTCGGAAATGAAACTCGGGTTTTTGACCATTGAATTCCCGCACATCCATGGAATGAGGATGGAATCGGGGACGTAACCGACGAATTTGTGTTCTTCCTGGGTACGGACATCGACAATGACCGCCGCGTCAGCCTGGACAAGCGCCCATGCCTCTTCGGGAGTGACTGCACCGGCGCACAGGAGGTTCATTTCTTTTGCGCGAGCCTGTGCCCTGTTCAAAATCGCTTCCGGAGTCATTTTGAATGCGTCGGATGAGTCATCCGGCGGGTTTTGTGGGGCTGATTTGTCAGACATGTCAATATTCCTTGGAACGACAACCGATTCATAAAATATTGCATTTTTTGCAATAAACTGTCGGCCAACATTTGCTTCTTGGAAAATTATACATCAAATAAATGGCCGGGCCATTATTTTAGTTGCATTTTTGACAAAACTTTCGCCGATTCCATACCGCATGAAATGGCTGATTCCAGAGTGGCGGGATAGTCGCTGCGCATATAGTCGCCCGTCAGGAAAAGACCCTCTTTTCCCGTCATCAGGGCAGGCCTTTCGAGATTCGGGGTACATGCAAAAGTCGCCCTACGTTCGGTGATGATACGGCTCCACAAGGGTTTTGCCAGTTCAGGGCGACTGAAGGATTTTGCCAGCTGGGCGGCAATATCGGTGGCTAGCGATTCCTTGTCCATCTCATCGACAGTGGATGAAATGCTGACGACAACGGCCAGGAGCCCTTGCTGGTCCTCTGCCAGTTGACCCCGGTCGAAAACGTATTGTCCCCATTCCTTTTTGTCCGGATTGTCGAGAAGGGCATAGAATGGCCGGGTCAGGCGGACAGTGTCGGGATATTTCAGGTAACAGGTCGAGATCGGCTCGTATTCAAACTGTTCAAGAAGCGTTACGTCGGCCTGCCCTTTGAGGAGAGTCGCGGCACCGGCGGCGGACGTCGCCAGAATGACGGCGTCATAACGTTCCTCCGGATTTGAGTTGACCGTCCAGCCGGATTCATCTCGATCCAGTGTGCGGACGGTTTCTCCCAACCGGATCTTTCCGCCCCTTTCTTTCAGGTACCCGGCCGCTTTCTCCGGAAAAATGGCCGAAAGGTTCATTCTCGGCAGGAGCATGTCTGATGCATGGCGGCGTGCGCCAAGGCTGTCTTTCAATATGGAAAGGAACACTTGTGCCGAAGCCTCTTCAGGAGGAGTGTTCATGGAAGCCATGCAAAGGGGACGCCAGAGCAGCCCATACAATCGTGGCGTTTGCCAGAACTGTTCCAGCAGACGGACAAGCGGCCTGTCTTCGCCGATATCCCACCGGATATGCC
>JAEYIG010000085.1 GCA_023409175.1 Pseudomonadota bacterium | reverse complement strand
CTGATCGCTGACGGATAATCTAAAGAATACTGGAGAAAAACATGCAAGTTATTTTGATGGAAAAAGTCGGCAATCTCGGTAACCTTGGCGAAATCGTCAAAGTGAAAGACGGATATGCCCGCAACTATCTGATCCCACAACGTATGGCCCGTCGTGCAACCCAGGCTGCCATCGAGGAATTTGAAGCAAAACGTGCCGAACTGGAAAAAGCCGCTGCTGAAAAACTGGCTGCTGCCAAAGCTCAGGGCGAAAAAATGGACGGCCTGACCGTTCAGATTCTGCAGAAATCCGGTGTTGACGGCCGCCTGTTCGGTTCCGTCACCAACTTCGACATTGCAGAAGCACTGACCAAACAGGGCTTTGACATCCACAAGGCTCAGGTTCGTCTGCCACAGGGTCCGTTCAAGACCGTTGGCGATTTCCCTGTCGCCATCGCACTGCATACCGACGTCGTTGTCGACATCACCGTTTCCGTCCTCGGCGAACACGTCTGATTCGAACCTGCGTTCAATAAAAAATCCCGGATTACTCCGGGATTTTTTTTGTCTGCAAAAATTTCAAATTAGACACCATGATTTGGAATTGATTCTCGTCAAAGTCACTCACACAAACTCATACAAATTAGGATAAACACATAACAAACACATAAAACATAATTTCGCACATTTTTCATATGCGCAAAAAAATACTTGCGATAATAAATTTCTGTTGTATAATTTTAAGCACAGAAAACTAGGAGGCCTTATGGCAAGTATTCCTGAAAAAAAACCAACCCCCCCTTTCGTATCGCACAAGTCTTATATAAACTTCATAAATACTTTAAGGGACTATCAAAGCTTACCCGACCGAATCGATAAAAGTCTAATGCCAAAGGCTTCAGGATCTCAAATTGCCGCAACAATGGCTGCGTTGAAATATTTGGGGCATATTGATGAACTAGGTAAACCAACAGAGTCATTCAAAAAATTTGTTTTTGCCTCAGATGAAGAACGAAAACCTCTCATGGCGAACATTCTTCGAGAACGTTATGATTTTCTTTTTTCGGATGAGAATTTTGATCTGAGTCGAGCAACAAGTAGACAAGTAGAAGAAAAATTTCGTTCTCTCGATATTTCAGGAAGTACCGTCACAAAAACAATTGCTTTTTTTCTGACAGCCGCAAAAGAAGCTGGCATTAACGTGTCAATCCACGTAAAAGCTCCTCAACCACCACGTGGTAATGGCATAAACCGGAGACAAAGTAGACGCAATAAAGAAGAATCAAATAATAACAATAATTCTCTCAATGAAAACAGCTCAATCAAAAATGAAACTGAAAGCTTTTTGATTCCTATTCCTGGAAAAGAAAGCGCGCAAGTAATTGTGCCGAAAAACCTTGATGCCAAAGATTGGGAAATGTTAAAAAGCATGTTTGAAGCTTATATTGAACGCTGGAAGACTTTTTAATAGGTGAAAGCCTTGCTATTGGCGTAGCAAGGCTTTCGATTTATAACCCATCCGGTGAGACGGAATACATAACTAGCAATGGTGCTAGCAAGGAGGGCTCAAATATGGCTAAGACCCATATCATCAAAATAACTAAATAAGTCTGGCATGGTATACATGAGAGCGATACCATTTCCTATAGCCTTTGTTAGTTTATAACATTAATTATCTATAGGCAAGCCAAATAGCTCTCCAATTTACTTGGAGAATTTTATGCTAACTTATAAGGCATCAAAATCGGTCTTCGTACGTTCATATATTCGGTTTCGTTTTGGTAGGATAGAAAACGTTTGCCAACATTGGAGATCGCTACCGAGACAATTAAGTCTCTTTTAAGAAAAAACCGCATCATTAAAAATGATGCGGTTTTTTCTTATTCATTTTTTCTTGCGGATATGATGAACCAGAACCGGAATCTGGCAGAGGTTCAGTACCTTGGTCGTGACGCTACCCAGGAGTAACTGTCCCAGTCCGGAACGTCCATGGGAACCCATGAAGATCAGGTCGCATTTCTGTTCGGTCGCGGCATCGGCGATCGCCGGACCGGCCGTATTGGAAAACAGGATCATGCTGGTGAATTTCACGCCTGCCTTTTCAGCGGCTTCTTTCATCGGCTGGAGATATTCCATGCCGACCTTGCGCATCAGGGCGTCATATTCTTCTTCGATAGGATACGTCGGCGGGATGATTTCAACGTAAACCGGATACTGATATTCAGGCGCGACATACACGCCGATCACTTCGGACTTGTTGTCAGCGGCAAAAGCGACACCCTCGAGTGCAGCGGCAGTAGATGGGTCCGAGCCATCGGTCGGAATCATGATTTTATTGAACATAGCGATCTCTCCCAAGGAACAACCAGTTATCTTAATGTTATTTATCGGACCCTAACGCCAGTTTGACGCTATCGAAAAAACCAGCCCCATACCTCATAGACTAAATTAAGAATCGGATTACATCAATTCTTCAAGTCGTATTTTTGTCACTTTCCCCATGACCGTGGACAGGTTTTCCACTTTTTCTATCGCCGCATCCATATTTTTTTCCTGAGTCAGATGCGTCAGGATGATGATATCGACGAGCGTTTCACCTTCCTGAGGTTCTTTCTGCAGGAATGCGTCAATGGAAATCTGGAGATTGGCCAGAATGCGGGTGATTTCTGCCAGCACACCCGGCTGATCCATGACCTGCATACGCAGATAGTAACTGGTCGTGACTTCCGACATCGGCAAAACCGGCGTGTTCTTCATGGCATCCGGCTGGAAAGCCAGTGCAGGAACACGGTGTTCCGGATTGACCGATTCAAGACGGGCTATATCGACCAGATCGGCAATCACGGCGGACGCCGTCGGTTCCGAACCCGCACCCTTTCCGTAATACAGTGTCGCGCCAACGGCATCGCTGTTGACGAGCACGGCATTCATCGCGCCCTCGACGTTGGCGATCAGTTTCTTGGCCGGGATCAGGGTTGGATGGACACGCAATTCGATGCCGTCCGGCATGCGCTTGGTAATGCCCAGGAGCTTGATCCGGTAACCGAGCTGTTCCGCATACTTGATGTCGATGGAATTCAGCTTGTTGATGCCTTCGACATAGGCCTTGTTGAACTGGACCGGAATGCCGAAAGCGAGCGCCGACATGATCGTGACTTTATGGGCTGCATCGTAACCCTCGATATCGAAAGTCGGGTCGGCTTCAGCGTAACCCAGCGCCTGAGCTTCCTTCAGGACCGTATCGAAATCCAGCCCCTTTTCACGCATTTCGGAAAGGATGAAGTTGGTCGTGCCATTGATGATCCCGGCAATCCATTCGATCCGGTTGGCGGTCAGGCCTTCACGCAACGCCTTGATGATAGGAATGCCACCGGCAACGGCCGCTTCGAAAGCGACAATGACCTTCTTGTCCTGTGCTGCCTGGAAAATCTCATTGCCATGCAGGGCCAAAAGCGCCTTGTTGGCCGTAACGACATGCTTGCCGTTGGCAATCGCTTTCAGGACGAAGTCTTTGGCGACATCGTATCCGCCGATCAGTTCGACAACGATATCGATCTCCGGATTGTTGACGACCAGATTGCCGTCGGCAACCACTTCACAGTCGTCGCCCACGATTTGCCGTGCCCGTTCTACATCACGGTCGGCAACCATGGCGACTTCAATCCCGCGACCGGCACGGCCGCGGATTTCTTTCTGGTTGCGTTTCAAAACATTGAAAGTGCCGGAACCGACGGTTCCCAATCCCAAAATTCCAACTTTTACAGGCTTCATATTTCCTTGATGAATAAATAAAGTCTTAAACAACTCTCAATTCTTTTTCTTTTTGAGGTTTTCCGTATTTTTGCATCGCCAGTTCTTCCGTTCCAAACTTCTTGCGATAGTACTCAAGGAAGCGGGCGATACGTTCGATGGCATGCGTCAGGTCGTCCGAATTCGGCAGGAAAACGACGCGGAAGTGATCCGGGTTGATCCAGTTGAAACCGGTACCCTGGACGATCAGGACCTTTTCCCGTTCCAAAAGGTCGTAAGCGAACTGTTTGTCATCCTCGATCGGATAGATTTCCGGATCGAGTTTCGGGAACATGTACAGGGCTGCCTGCGCTTTCATACAGGTGACGCCCGGAATGTCGGTGAGCAATTTATGAGCCAGATCGCGCTGGCGCGTCAGCCTACCGCCCGGAGCGACAAGGTCATTGATGCTCTGGTAACCGCCCAGTGCCGTCTGGATGGCGTACTGTCCCGGCACGTTCGAGCACAGGCGCATGGAGGAAAGCATATCCAGCCCGACAATGTAGTCCTTCGCATATTTTTTCTCACCCGACACGACCATCCAGCCCACGCGGTAACCACAGGAACGGTAATTCTTGGACAGACCGTTCATCGTGATAAACAGCACATCGTTGGCAAGGGATGCCATCGACGTATGAGTGACGCCGTCGTACAGGCACTTGTCGTAAATTTCGTCGGCAAAAACGATCAGCTGGTGTTCACGGGCCAGATCGACGATTTTCTTCAGGATCTCGTCCGGATACAGGGCACCCGTCGGATTGTTCGGATTGATGACGACAATGGCTTTTGTATGAGGCGTGATTTTCGCTTCGATGTCCTTGATGTCCGGCATCCAGTCATTGGCTTCGTCGCACATGTAATGCACGGCCTTTCCGCCAGCCAGATTGACCGCGGCCGTCCAGAGCGGATAGTCAGGAGTCGGCACCAGGACTTCGTCACCATTGTCCAGCAGTGCATGCATGGAAAGCATGATCAGTTCGGAAGCGCCGTTACCGATGTAGATGTCCTCGATCGTGACACCTTCGATATTCTTTTGCTGCGTGTACTGCATAATCGCCTTGCGGGAGGCAAACATCCCTTTCGAATCGGAATACGGCGCGGCATTCTGCATGTTCTTGATCATGTCGCGCACGATTTCGTCTGGCGGGTCGAAACCGAACGCGCCGACGTTGCCAATGTTGAGTTTGATGATTTTCTGCCCATCCGCTTCCATCTCCCGCGCTCTTTCGAGAACGGGTCCGCGGATGTCATAACAGACATTGGCCAATTTTTTCGATTTGTTTATAAGGTGCATTGTGTGCTCCCGAATTTTGTTTAAGGATGGTGCCCTTTTCAACCAAGACAATATATCATTGTGACTAAACCTTCAGCCGGAATCAAGATTGAAACCGCTAAATAGTAAAGCCTATCACTTTATGAGGAATTAGGTAAGGAAAAAATCGTTTGGTTCGATTGATCAAACCGGGGAACAGGCCCAGATAAACAACAGTATCATCGACAATATGAAACTCGAACCCGAAAATACCGGCAAATCCCAGACAGTGACGGCCGTCACTGACGAGGCCGTTACGATCAACGGCGTCCCCTTCACGCACAGCCTGACCGTCATGCCTGACATGAAACCCACCTCCTGGCCCATCCATTCGTTCGATGAGCTGACACTGGAAGACCTGATCGACCTGGGACAGTACCGGCCTGACATCGTCATCCTGGGAACAGGACTGAAGACACGTTTTTTGAATCAGGATCAGGCCTTTTCCCTGCTTGAAAAGGGCATCCTGGTCGAATGCATGAACAACCGTGCCGCCTGTGGAGCATACAACCTCATCGTCGCGGAAAACCGGAATGCGCTGCTCGCCCTGATTATGGAAGAGATAAAGTAACAAAAAAAGGTTACACTGTTGCCATAACGTTTTTTGACCCGATAAGCCTCAGCAAGAGGCATAAAACAAAAGAAAGCAGACAATGTCAGAAGAAACCGTCCAGCTCAATAAAACCGTTCCCGATTTCACCGCCGAAGCCACCGTCAAGCCTTTCAGACTGTCGGACTACAAGGGCAAAAACCTGATCATCTATTTCTACCCGAAAGACAATACGCCAGGCTGTACGGCCGAAAGCATTGATTTCCGCGAATACTATCCCGAATTCCGGAAAGCCAATACCGAAATCGTCGGCCTTTCCCGCGACAGCATGCGATCGCACGAAAATTTCGCGAAAAAGTTCGACCTGCCTTTCCCGCTTATTTCCGACCCGGAAGAAACCGTCTGCAACCGTTTCAACGTCATGAAAACCAAGATCCGCTACGGCAAGCCGGGCCGCGGCATCGAACGCAGCACGTTCCTGATCGACAAGGATGGAAAGCTGGTAAAAGAATGGCGCGGGGTCAAGGTAGCCGGACATATCGAAGAGATTCTCGAAGCCGCGCGCGAACTGGACAAATAAAAGGTTTGTTTAAAAACGGACAAAACAATCGCATTTATAGTGCAGTAAAGTGTTTCAAACTGTACCGGACTCATCGGTCAACGCAGTCGAATCATTCGAAAATCAATAACGAGACGAGGTTCTGATGCCATTACCTAAAATGCCAACCAAACCGGCCGATTCCATCACGCAAAAGGACATGGCAGCCACCAAACTGCCGGCCAATGCCACCCCAAAGGAAAAGAAAAAACCTGCGGCAAAACCGGCAACCGCGGCCAAAACGGCAAGCACGACACCCAAGGCATCTCCGGCCAGCACCACACCGGCAGCGAAAACGGCACAGCCTGTTTCCAAGGCAAAACTGCCCGCTCGCCCACCCCGGAAAAAACTGGTAGAGACGACCAAGCAATCCCCTTTAAGCCGCGCCGCCAGCAAATCGGGCGAAACGAAAATGTTCGTGCTGGATACGAACGTCCTGATGCACGACCCGACTTCCCTCTTCCGTTTTGAGGAACACGACATTTTCCTGCCGATGATCACGCTGGAAGAACTGGACAACCACAAACGCGGCGTGTCCGACGTGGCACGAAACGTGCGTCAGGTCACCCGGACGCTGGACCAGCTCGTCGCAGACGTCGATGAAGCCAAGCTGATGACCAAGGGAATTCCCCTGAACAAGCTCGGCAACAAGGAAGCGCTGGGTCGCCTCTACTTCCAGACCAAAATGGAAGCCGCCCCGCTTCCGAAAGACCTGGCATCCGACAAGGCCGACAACCAGATTCTGGGTGTCATGATGTCGCTTGTGGCCGCTCATCCGACCCGTGTCATCGTCATGGTGTCCAAAGACATCAACATGCGTATCAAGGCGCGTGCGATGGGATTGTCCGCCGAAGATTACTTCAACGATCAGGTCCTGGAAGATTCCGACCTGCTCTATCCGGGTACCTTGCAACTGCCTTCCGATTTCTGGGAAAAACACGGCAAGAACATCCAGACCTGGCACGAGAACGACAGTCAGGGCATGAGCCAGACCTTTTACCGCATCAGCGGCCCACTGGTTCCATCCATGGTCGTCAACCAGTTCGTCTATCTGGCACCTGAAGAAGGCGAAGCTCCTTTTCAGGCTCAGGTAAAGGAACTCAATGGCAAGACTGCCGTACTGGAAACCCTGCACGACTATAGCCACAACAAAAACAATGTCTGGGGCATTGTCGCCCGCAACAAGGAACAGAATTTCGCGTTCAATATCCTGATGAACCCGGACATCGACATCGTGACCCTTGTCGGTCAGGCCGGTACGGGCAAAACCCTGCTCGCGCTTGCCTCCGGGTTGGCACAGGTGCTGGAATCCAAACGCTATAACGAAGTCATCGTCACCCGCGTCACCATTCCGGTTGGCGAGGACATCGGTTTCCTGCCGGGTACAGAAGAGGAGAAAATGTCCCCATGGATGGGCGCACTGGACGACAACCTTGAAGTCCTGTCCAAATCCGATCAGGGAGAAGGCGGCGAGTGGGGCCGTGCCACGACCCAGGAACTCATCCGCTCACGCATTTCGATCAAATCCCTGAACTTCATGCGCGGACGCACCTTCGTCAACAAATTCCTGATCATCGACGAGGCACAGAACCTGACACCGAAACAGATGAAAACCCTCATCACCCGTGCGGGGCCGGGTACGAAAATCGTCTGCCTCGGCAACATCGCCCAGATCGACACTCCATACCTGACAGAAGGTTCGAGTGGCCTGACGTATGTCGTCGACCGCTTCAGGGGATGGGAACATGGTGGCCATGTCATGCTGGCCCGTGGCGAACGCTCACGGCTGGCGGATTACGCTTCCGAAATCCTGTAAAAGGAGAAGTATAAAAAAACCGGGCTTTCGCCCGGTTTTTTTATTGCAGAAAGGATTATCAATCCTGAACCCGTTTCTCGAATTCCAGTTTCCCGTCTTTTTCGTCAACCACAATGACATCTTTCGGGCCATAGTAACCTTCGAGGATATATTTCGAAATCGGATTCTCTATCTGGTTCTGGATCGCCCTCTTCAGAGGACGGGCACCGAACAGTGGGTCGAAACCGGCTTCCGCGATCTT
>JAEYIG010000255.1 GCA_023409175.1 Pseudomonadota bacterium | reverse complement strand
CGTGCCATTCAGGCAATCGGCAGTGGCGCCATACAGGCCGTTTCGATGGCGATTGTCAAAGACAATTTCAAGGGACTGGTCATGGAAAGGGTTCTGGTCTGGATTCAGACCCTTACCATTCTCTGTCCGATGCTCGCCCCGATCATCGGTGCGTTCCTGCTCCAATTCGTCTCGTGGCGGGGATTGTTTGTCGTGCTGATCCTGTGCGGCCTCTCCGGATTCGTTTTCAGCTTCTTCCTGAAGGAAACCCTCACGAATGCGACAGAAGGCTCGGCCCTGCGGTCATTGACCCGTATCGGTTTCGTCCTGAAAAACAGGGGCATCCTGATCCTGCTGTTCACCTTTTCCCTCGTCATCATGCCGGTCATGTCGTTCCTGTCCACCTCGTCCTTCATTTACATGGACATGTTCAAGCTCTCGGCACAACAATACAGTTACTTTTTCGCCCTGAACGGATGCTTTGCCATGCTGGCTCCGATTCTGTACCTCAAGGTGCTGAGGAAGATTCCCCGCGCCCTTTTCCTGACGGTCTGTTTCGGCTGTGTTGCCGCATCCGGCGCGATGATCCTGATTTTCGGAACCCTTTCGCCGTACGCTTTCGCATTCCTCTATATTCCGGTCACTTTTTTCGGGAGTGCCACGCGACCTGTAGGCACCATGCTGGTCATGAACCAGATCGACACAGACAATGGTACCGTCGGCTCTCTCTGGGGATGTATTGCACTGCTTTTCGGCAGCCTGTCGATGATGCTCTGTTCGCTCGACTGGCCGAACCTCACCATGGCAGTCGGCACGATCAGCCTGGCTTCAGGCAGCCTGTGTGCCTTGTTATGGCTTTTTGCGTACTCGAGGAAAATGTTCCGGATTCCGGAAGACCGTTAGGAAACCAATCCGGTTTCAGTTGTAAAAGACAATAAAAAAAGGGAATGTAAATACATTCCCTTTTCATTTATTCGGGTCGTTCGCTCCCCTGTTCAGACGAACAGGAAAAAACCCAGGCTGATGACTTCAACCCGACATCATCCAATCAGATGACGTCGATGTTGGCTGCCTGTTTGCCTTTAGGTCCGGTCGTGACTTCGAAAGAAACGCGTTGGTTTTCTTTCAGGGATTTGAATCCGTCAGACTTGATTGCGGAAAAATGTGCAAACACATCTTCGCCGCCTTCGTCAGGGGTGATAAATCCAAAACCTTTGGAGTCGTTGAACCACTTAACAGTACCAGTTGCCATTACTAATTTCCTATTTCTTCAGTTAAACCAGGCTTGCGCCTCATAAATCGTTTGAAGCAGAAACGAAATGACAGTTGATACCGCACCGCTACCTATACCTCAAAAACGACAGCACACATCATAAACCATATTTTCATTTGTCACACAACTTTTTTACTTCCCATTGATCAATGACAATTTTTTCAAGCCAAAACGATCCGATAACCGTTTTGACGTCAGTGATTGTGCCATTTTTGACCCACTCAAGGAGCCGGGAAACAGGCGTTCGGAATGTCTGCACAAACTCCTCTTCGTCAAGACGGGTTTTCCCTGCCTGCAAATCCTGCGCCAGATAAACTATCAGCTGCTCGTCCGAATAACCGATGGCATTGTGAATGGTCGTGACATATCGCCAATCAGATGCCGTATATCCCGTCTCTTCCTGCAACTCCCTTTTGGCAGACGCAAGGGGTTCCTCACCCTTGTCGATCTTGCCGGCAGGGAATTCAAGAAAAATCCGGTTTACAGGAAAACGGAACTGGCGCTCCAGCAGGACGGTGCCATCATCAAACAGGGGCAAAATGACCACGGCTCCCGGATGGCGGATGTATTCGCGTGTTGCAAGCGCGCCATCCGGCAAACGAACCCTGTCTTTTTCGACATTGAAGAAACTGCCTTCATAGACTGTTTCACCATCAATATAAGTCTCGACCAGATCGGAATCCGGAAATCCCTCCGGATTTCCTTCTTTATCAGTAGTACCCATAAAACAATCAGCATGATTTCCAAAAAGAGAATATTAATCCCAATCGTGCCAGTCTGAAACAGCAAGTGTCTTGATAATCCCCCATGGTTTCACTTTCAATCGCATTCGAAAATAATCCATTGACCGTGAAACCTTTTTGCAGGAAAAGGGCTCTATCGGATAGACTTGTCTTTTTGAATCGTTTTTCATCATTTATGTCACAAGCTCCTCTGGCGGAACGGTTACGCCCAAAAACCATTGATGAAGTTGTCGGGCAACAGCACCTGCTGGGGCCGGGAAAGCCTTTGCGCATCGCCTTTGAATCGGGTGAACCGCATTCGATGATCTTGTGGGGGCCTCCCGGTGTCGGGAAAACGACTCTGGCGAGATTGATGGCCGATGGTTTCAATGCCGAGTTCATCGCCCTGTCCGCCGTCCTCTCCGGTGTGAAAGACATCCGTGACGCTGTGGAACATGCCAGAATCATCCGTTCCAATTCCGGCCGCAGGACAATCCTGTTCGTCGATGAAGTCCATAGATTCAACAAAAGCCAGCAGGACGCCTTCCTGCCGCATGTTGAAAGCGGACTGTTCACTTTTATCGGCGCCACGACTGAAAACCCTTCATTCGAGGTCAATAACGCCCTGCTGTCCCGTGCGGCCGTGTACGTCCTGCAATCCCTCGGCAACGATGACCTGAATACCTTGTTGACCCGAGCCCTGGATGAAATCCTGACCGGCCTGACCGTGTCCGGTGAAGCGCGCGAGATGTTGGTCATGAGCGCCGACGGTGACGCCAGAAAACTGCTGAACAACCTTGAAATCACGGCACAGGCTGCCACGACGAAAAAACAGGCGGAGATAGACATCACGCTGTTAAAAGAAACGCTTGGTGACGCCATGCGCCGTTTCGACAACAAGGGCGATCATTTTTATGACCAGATATCCGCCTTGCACAAGTCGGTTCGCGGTTCCCATCCGGATGCCGCACTCTACTGGTTTACCCGTATGCTCGACGGGGGTGTCGATCCCCGCTATCTGTCACGCCGTATCATCCGCATGGCATGGGAAGATATCGGGCTGGCTGACCCCCGTGCGGCACAGATCGCCAACGAAGCGGCTTTGACGTATGAACGCCTCGGCAGTCCGGAAGGGGAACTGGCGCTGGCTCAGGCTGTCATTTACATGGCCGTCGCTGCCAAAAGCAATGCAGGTTACATGGCTTATAACAAGGCACGTGCCTTCGTCAAACAGGACAAGAGCCGTGAAGTGCCTGTCCATCTGCGCAATGCGCCCACCAAATTGATGAAAGAACTCGGTTACGGCCATGAATACCGTTATGCCCATGACGAGCCGAATGCCTA
>JAEYIG010000234.1 GCA_023409175.1 Pseudomonadota bacterium | reverse complement strand
ACCGCATAAATGCATGAAAACACAGCGCATAGTGCTAGAATCGAGTGTTAAACAAGAAAATCCAAACTGGAGTTGCCATGTTCATTACCAACGCATATGCCCAAACCGCCGCATCCGGTTTCAGCCTGGACAGCATGGGAAGCTTTCTTCCTATCGTGCTTATGTTTGCCGTCCTGTACTTTCTGATGATCCGTCCGCAACAGAAAAAACAGAAAGAACAGCGGGAAATGATCAGCGCCCTGTCCGTCGGCGACGAAGTGCTGACTTCCGGCGGAATCGTCGGGAAAGTCACGAAAGTCTCCGACAACTTTCTGAACCTGCAGATCGCTGAAGGAACGGAAATCATCATCCAAAGAGCCTCCATTGTTTCCCTGCTTCCAAACGGTACAATCGAAACTCTGTAACAGACCCAGGATATTGTGATTGGATTGCATATTCATCCCGAATATGCATTTTCAAACTTGAATCATTATGAATCGTTACCCACTCTGGAAATACATCATCATTGCCGCGGCAATCCTTTTCGGCATCATTTACACACTTCCGAACTTCTTCGGCGAATCGCCCGCCGTCCAGATCAGCAGTGTCCGCTCGACTGTCAAGATTGATACCCCGATGATGGGGCAGGTCGAAAGCATATTGAAGGACAACAACATCGAGACCGATGGCATTTTCTTCGATAACAGCGGCATGCATTCGACGATCAAGGTCCGCTTCACCAATACCGAAGTCCAGTTCCGCGCGAAAGAAGTGCTTGAAAGCAAACTGAATGCCGACCCGAAAGACCCGACATACAGTATCGCCTTCAACCTGCTCCCGAACACGCCGCAATGGCTGCAAAGCCTTCATGCACTGCCAATGTATCTCGGCCTTGACCTTCGGGGTGGCGTTCACTTCCTGATGCAGGTCGATGTCGATGCCGCGCTGAATTCCAGAATCCAGGGCATGCAGACGTCGGCACGCAATCTCATGCGTGAAAAGAATATCCGCTATTCCGGCTTGTCCCGCATACGTGATACCGTCGAAATGCAGTTCGCCGATGCACAGACCCGTCAACAGGCCGAGAAAATCTTCAAGAGCCAGATGTCTGACGTGACCCTGCGCGATGAAAGCGGTAACAAACTGATCATTTCCCTAAGCCCTGAAGCGGTCAAACAGGTCAAGGAAAACAGCGTCAAGCAGAATATCGCCACCCTTTCCAAACGGGTCAACGAACTTGGCGTTAACGAACCGGTCATCCAGCAGCAGGGGGCCGACCGCATCGTTGTCCAGTTGCCTGGAGTGCAGGACGTTTCCCGGGCAAAAGACATTATCGGCCGTACGGCCACTCTTGAAGTCCGTATGGTGGATGAATCGATTACCCGCGGAACGGAAGAAACCGTTGCCGTACCGCTTGGTTCCGAGCTTTTCCGCCAGGGCAAAGGCGCTCCGGTCATCCTGTACAAGGACCCTGTCATCACAGGCGATTACATTTCAAATGCCTCGGCAGCCTTTGACCAGTACCAGCAACCGGCTGTCAGTATCGACCTGAATGGCGACGGTGGCCGAAAAATGCGTCAGGCCACCCGCGGCAAAATCGGCAAGCTGATGGCTATCGTCCTGTTTGAAAAAGGCAAAGGCGAAGTGCTGACCGTGGCTTCCATCCGCGACGAACTGGGTTCGAAATTCCAGATCACCGGCATGAACACGCCTGAAGCGGCGACCGATCTGGCACTGCTGTTGCGTGCCGGTTCGCTGGCTGCGCCAATGCAGATCATCGAGGAACGGACGATCGGGCCTCAACTCGGTGCCGAAAACATCACGAAAGGTTTCCTGTCCACCCTGTACGGTTTCGCGACGGTTTCCATATTCATGATCCTGTATTACATGGTCTTCGGCCTCTTCAGCGTGATTGCCCTGTCGGTCAACGTTCTGTTGCTGATCGCCATCCTGTCCCTCATGCAGATTACGCTGACATTGCCGGGTATTGCCGCCATTGCGCTGGCACTCGGTATGGCGATCGACTCAAACGTGCTGATCAACGAACGTGTCCGTGAAGAACTCCGGATGGACCATTCGCCACAGACGGCCATTTCAAACGGGTTTGCACATGCATGGGCCACCATTCTCGATTCGAACGTGACGACCCTGATCGCCGGTCTGGCCCTGTTGATTTTCGGTTCGGGCCCGATTCGCGGATTTGCCGTCGTTCACGTCATTGGCATCCTGACCTCATTGTTCTCTGCCGTTTTCGTTTCCAGAGGCATAGCGAATCTCTGGTATGGACGCAGGAAGAAACTGACGTCGCTTTCCATCGGGCAGGTCTGGAGAGGCCATACCCCGTCGGACTATACAAAAAACTAATTCATTTATACGGATAACAAACAGGATCGATTATGGAATTCTTTAGAATCAAAAAAGATATTCCCTTCATGCGCCATGCGCTGATATTCAATATCATTTCACTGATCACTTTCCTTGCCGCCGTCTTTTTCCTCTGGCACAAGGGATTGCACCTTTCCGTCGAGTTCACCGGCGGTACGGTCATGGAAGTCAATTACCAGAAAGCTGCCGATCTGGAAGGCATTCGGGGCACGATCAGGGAACTCGGTTTCGGTGACGACTTTCAGGTCCAGAACTTCGGCCGCGCACAGGATGTCATGATCAACCTGCCTTTGCAGAAAGACCTGACGTCGGCAGAACAAAGCGCAAAAGTGATGGCCGCACTGACCCAGCAGAACCCGGAAGTCCACCTGCAACGCGTGGAATTCGTCGGCCCACAGGTCGGGGATGAACTGACCCATAACGGGTTGATGGCCCTGGGAATGGTGGTCATCGGGATCATCATCTATCTGGCGTTCCGGTTCGAATGGAAATACGCCATTTCAGCGATTATCGCCAACCTTCACGATATCGTGATCATTCTCGGTTTCTTCGCGTTCTTCCAATGGGAATTCTCGCTCTCGGTTCTGGCGGCCGTGCTGGCGATTCTCGGGTATTCCGTGAACGAGTCCGTCATTATTTTCGACCGTATCCGTGAAAACTTCCGCAAGATGAGAAAGGCCTCCGTCAAGGAAATCGTCAATCACGCGATTACCAGCACGATTTCCAGAACGGTCATCACCCACGGATGTACCCAGATCATGGTCCTGTCAATGCTGATTTTCGGTGGCCCGACCCTGCACAACTTCGCGATCGCCCTGACCATCGGTATCTGTTTCGGCATTTACTCTTCCGTTTTCGTGGCTGCCGCCATTGCCATCTGGCTGGGCATCAAACGTGAAGACCTCGTCAAGCCGGTCAAGGAAAAAGGCAACCCTGACGGCGCCGTTGTCTAAGCATCCTTTTCAAACAAAGTCGCTATATTGATTTAAAAGATAATTCGGAGCTTCTGATGTATCAACATATCCAAGTACCCCAGTCCGGTGAAAAAATCACCGTCAATCCTGATTTTTCGCTGAACGTACCCGACCGTCCGATCATTCCGTTCATCGAAGGCGATGGCATCGGGATTGATGTCACTCCTGTCATGCGCAAGGTTATCGATACTGCCATCGAAAAAGCCTATGGCGGCAAGCGTAAAATCGAATGGATGGAAGTGTACGCCGGTGAAAAATCGCTGAAGGTCTATGGTGAAAACGTCTGGCTTCCTGATGAAACGCTCGAAGCGATGAAGGATTTTGTCATTTCGATCAAGGGCCCTTTGACGACGCCGATCGGCGGTGGTATCCGCTCGCTGAACGTCGCCATGAGACAGCGTCTGGATCTTTACGTCTGCCTGCGCCCTGTCCGCTATTTCCAGGGGGTTCCTTCACCACTACGTGAACCGGAAAAAACCGATATGGTCATTTTCCGCGAAAACACCGAAGACATTTATGCCGGCATCGAATGGGCGGAAGGTTCTCCCGAAGCAAAAAAAGTCATTGATTTCCTGACGAAAGAAATGGGTGTCAGCCAGATCCGTTTCCCTCAAACGTCCGGTATCGGCATCAAACCGGTTTCGCGCGAAGGCACCGAACGTCTGGTCCGCAAAGCTATTCAATACGCCATCGACAATGACCGCCCATCCGTCACCCTCGTCCACAAGGGCAATATCATGAAATTCACGGAAGGAAGTTTCCGTGACTGGGGCTATGCACTGGCAAAACGTGAATTCGGCGCAGAAGTCATCGGAAAAGGCCCGTGGTGTAAATTCAAAAACCCGAAAACCGGGAAGGAAATTGTCATCAAGGACGTGCTGGCCGACGCCTTCCTGCAGGAAATCCTCTTGCGTCCGGCTGAATTCAGTGTCCTGGCGACCCTGAACCTGAACGGCGATTACGTTTCTGACGCACTGGCGGCACAGGTTGGCGGTATCGGCATCGCTCCGGGCGCCAACATTTCCGATTCCGTTGCCATTTTCGAAGCGACACACGGCACTGCCCCAACCATGGCCGGACAGAACAACGTCAATCCGGGTTCCCTGATTCTTTCTGCCGAAATGATGTTGCGTCATATCGGCTGGACGGAAGCTGCCGATCTGGTCGTCGATTCGATGCAAAAAGCCATTTCTTCCAGACAGGTCACCATTGATTTCGCCCGTTTGATGAACGATGCAAAACAGGTATCGACTTCAGAATTCGGCGACATCATGATTTCCTTCATGTAATGGATTCGGCAAGCCGGAAGTGCAAAACCTTCCGGCTTTTTATATTTCTGTTGCTCTTTTTATTTTTCTGCCCTGACTGATCCACTCTGGTCACGGTACAAAATTGAAAAAAATGGGGTCATTCTTGATACCATTTTTCAGGCAGTTCGGTTATGATGGTTTATCTAAGCCATTGGTTAATCTATAACAATAGTCCGGCCAATCGCAGGACACAGATTTCCTGTTTCAGGGAATACCCTTTTCAGGTCGCTGCAGAAAAGCTTCCTGCAATGTTTATTAAGGAGAGAAGATGAAAACTTGGGTACGCTTCAAACAAGGTGATGCAGTCAAATTCGGTACTCTGGAAGGAGATACCATCAGTGTTTACAGCGGTAACATGTTTGACAATCCGAAAGCAACCGGCGAAACCGTCAAACGTGCCGACGTCAAACTGATGACACCTTGTTCACCCAGCAAGATGATCCTGTTGTGGAACAACTTCTATGCACTGTCCAACAAACTGGGCGTTGCGATTCCTGAAGAACCCCTTTATCTCCTGAAGCCAAGCACTTCCTATATTGCCGACGGCGAAGTCGTCAAGAAACCGAATTCCTATGACGGCAAAGTCGTGTATGAAGGCGAACTCGGTATCGTCATCGGCAAACGCTGCAAGGAAGTTTCCGAAGCGGACGCCAAGGATTATATTTTCGGCTACACCTGCTCCAACGACGTTACTGCTGGCCAGCTGATCCAGAAAGACCCTACTTTCGCGCAATGGACCCGTGCAAAAGGTTTTGATACTTTCGGTTCTTTCGGCCCTGGCATCGTTTCCGGTATCGAGGATCCGGACAAACTGGTCATCAAAACCATCCTGAACGATCAGGAACGTCAGAACTACCCTGTCGCCGACATGATTTTCCGTCCATTCAAACTGGTCAGCATGATCTCCCATGACATGACCCTTGAACCTGGCGACATCATCTCCTGCGGCACTTCCGTCGGTGTCGGTTCCATGAAACCGGGCAGCACGGTAGAAGTCGTCATCGATGGTGTTGGCCACCTCGTCAACAAGTACGAAGACTGATCCGCTTCCTGCTGAAAAAAACGGCAAACAGTAACAAACTGTTTGCCGTTTTTGTTTCTACCTGTCAAAACCCTGCCTTGTTCTTCCCCCTTTCTGTCGTTATTTTCCGTTATTTGCGCCAAATCAGGCGAAACAAACTGTTACACATTCCTTTGCTCAAAACCTTACGGACGAAGCCGTGGCAACGTATACTTTTCACGTAGACATTTATCATTTAATTATCCAAAGGAAAAAGCATGAAGATTTTGAACAAATGCCTGATTGCGGGTATTGCTGCGGTTGGATTGACTACAGCGGCTATTGGAACCAGTGCTATTGCCGCCCCGGCCGATGACGGTTATGTCGGTTGTCCAATGAATATGGGCGGTCCAGGCCCGGATAACTGTTATGCCGATCAAAATGGACGTTGGGGCCATAACATGGAACGCTGGCATGAGTACAGACACCAGCGCCAGACTGACCTGCAGAGCAGACTGAAGCTGAACGCCGATCAGGAAAAGGCATGGAAAAGCTATATTGCCGTCGTCGACTCGAATTTCAACTCCTGGAAACCGTTGACGCGTGCCGAAATCGAAAGCATGACGGCGCCACAGCGCATGCAAACCATGCTGGACCGCATGAAAGAACGTGAAGGGAAAATGGCCAACCAGTTGGCGGCCCTGAAAACTTTCTATAACAAACTGACTCCCGAGCAACAGAAAACTTTCGACAACGAATCCCTTTTTAACCGTGGCTATCACCGCGGCGGCTACGGTCACAGAGGAGGCCCTGGCCCAAGAAGATAACCCCATCCTCACTACTCTCCCTTCCTGTATCGCCTGATAGCAATATCAGGCGTTTTTTATGGAACGGCCTATTGCGAATTTCCTTTAATTTTGCCAAGACAGTATAATTTCTATTTTCGGCATCATAGGGCCGAAACCGCCTTTTATCGATTACCGTCTTTATCTATTTTCATGCTTGCAGAACAGAAACAACTTATCTCGGACTTATTTCAGGATGCCGTCAGCACCGTTATTGACGGGCAAAATCTCGAAAAACTGCCAACCGTTGCGCTTGAAAGACCTCGCGATGCTTCACACGGCGATGTGGCCTGTAACATTGCCATGCAACTGGCAAAACCGCTGAAGAAAAACCCGCGCGAAATCGCCCAGACGATTCTCGCTTCCATCATGGCCAACCCATTGCATGAAGGCCTGATTGAATCAGGGGAAATTGCCGGGCCCGGCTTCATCAACCTGCGCCTGACGGCGTCTGCCAAGCAAAATGTCGTTAAAGCCGTTATCAGCAAGAAAGAAAAATACGGATACAGCACCACAGGTGCAGGCAAAAAAGTGATGGTTGAATTCGTCTCCGCCAACCCGACAGGCCCCTTGCATGTGGGACACGGCCGGCAGGGCGCCCTCGGCGATTCCATTTCCGCGCTCTTTGCATCCCAGGGATACGATGTCACCCGTGAGTTCTACTATAACGATGCCGGTGTCCAGATCGACAACCTGACCTTATCGGTTCAGGCCCGTGCAAAAGGCCTGAAACCGGGAGAAGAGGGATGGCCTGAAAGCGCGTACAACGGGGATTACATTGCCGATATCGCCTCCGATTTTCTGGCGAAAAAGACATTAGAAGCCCGAAATTGCCAACCCGTCACGGGTTCCG
>JAEYIG010000242.1 GCA_023409175.1 Pseudomonadota bacterium | reverse complement strand
AACGATATCGTTTAAAACAGATTGATCTTTCAGAAAATTCTGTCCGAACCTTTTACGGGGAATGTGTTTCATATTTCCTGACAATGATTGTGGTTTTGCCAATGGTTTGCCATCAAAGCCGCAGTGTTGATGGCTTCAATCATGCTGCCATGATCGGCGAACCCCAGTCCCTTTTCTGCAATGTCCAGAGCGGTTCCATGATCGACAGACGTTCGGATAATGGGCAGTCCCAGTGTGATATTGACGCCTTGCCCGAACGTAGCATATTTCAGAACAGGCAAACCCTGGTCATGGTACATGGCTAAAATGCAATCGGCGTCCTTGAGAAAGCGCGGCTGGAAAAGAGTGTCGGCAGGGAAGGGGCCGAACGACTGAATGCCATTTTTTCGTGCCATTTCCAGAGCAGGAGTTATCACTTCAATTTCTTCGGTGCCAAGATAACCGTTTTCACCGGCATGGGGATTCAATCCGGTTACCAGTATCTTTGGAGAGGAAATGCCGAATTTGTTTCTTAAGTCATTGTTGATAACGGAAAGAATTTCCATTAAAGACGTGCTTGTGATGGCATCGGAAACGTTTTTGATGGGCATATGAGTGGTTGCCAGGGCGACTCTCAAGGAAAAGCTCGGTATATCGCTTCCCATTGGTTTTGTCGGGCCTGCCAGCACCATGACAACCCGTTTCGTTGCTGTCTTTTCAGCAAGATACTCCGTATGTCCGGTAAACGGGATACCGGCATCGTTAATGGTGCTTTTTTGTACCGGTGCCGTCACAATGGCGTCGAAAATTTTTCCCAATGCCCCTGCAATGGCCATATCCAGTGTCATCAAGACGGCTTTTCCGTTTGCCGGGTTCAACTTGCCGGCAAAAACGGTTTTTTTTACTGGACAATCAATCACACTAATGGCATTCGCCTGTTGTGAAAACGCTGATTTTTCATCAGGTATACGATCAAGCCGTTTTAATACAATGGACGGATCGATTTTTTGCGCGAGGTGTTCCAGATAATGAAAATCGCCGATCAGGACGGGAATGACGTTTTTGCGGCATTCCCATGCTCCACGGATCGAGATTTCAGGACCAATTCCGGCAGGTTCACCTGTCGTTATGGCAATGACAGGTGCATGGGTCATTGTTGTTTTTCATCCAGGCGATATTCGACATAAGCCTTGTCACGCAATTGGCGGAGCCATTCTTCAGTCGCCTCGTTAACTTTACGTTCTCTCAAAGCCTGCTTTGCAGCAATACGTTTTCTTTCTGCGGAGACATCATCTGTTTTTTTATCCAATACCTCAATCAGGTGGAAACCGAACTGGGTTTCGACTGGTTCACTGATTTCACCCGGATTCAGTGCCACCATGGCTTTTTCAAATTCCGGTACCGTATCACCCGGGTAAATCCATCCCAGATCACCACCACGGCTGGCAGAGCCATCGTTGGAGTATGTTTTTGCCAATTCTTCAAATGTTGCGGATTTATTAATGAGGCGTTGTCTCAGGTCGATCAGTTTGCGTTTCGCTTCATCTGCAGAAACCAGTTGGTTGACCTTGATAAGAATATGTCGGGCATGAATTTGCTGGACAGTGTTTCCGCCGGAAGCGTTTTCGGCAGATTCTGCACCAGTGTTCATTTTGCGGCGATCCAGGACTTTCAGGATGTGGAAACCATTCGGGCTTTTGATGATGCCGGTGACATTTCCCGGCTTGACGTCAGCCAGTGCATCCACGAATGATTTTGGCAACCGGTCAGTGCTTCTCCAGCCGATATCTCCTCCACTTAATCCTTCGTCTGCATCAGAATAACTGGCCGCATTCTGTTGAAAATCACCGCCGGCTTTCAGGATTTCGAGAACTTTTTCCGCCCGTGCCCGCTTTTCGGCAATCTGTTCAGGGGAAGCGTTTTCCGGAATGCGAATGAGGATATGGCCCAATCTGAGTTGTTCAGGCATTTGAAGCTGTGAATCAGTACCTATCAGGTTATCCACTTCGGCATCGTTAATCTGGATCTTATTGACGACCTCGCGATCCCTCAAGCGAGACATCAGGATTTCTTCGCGAATCTTTTCCCTGAATTTTTCGAATGGCGTTCCCTTTTGCTCCATAGAATGCCTGAATTGTGCGACAGACATATGATTCTTCTCAGCCATCAATGCAATCGTACGGTCAAGCTGGGTATCGTCAACTTTCATGCCCATATCCCTGGCCAGTTGCAGCTGGGCTCTTTCCACAATCATATGTTCAAGAATCTGTTTCTGAAATTCTGCCTGCGGAGGTATAGCGATATTTTGTTGTTTCAATTGGGCTTCGACCAATGAAACCCTTTCCTTCAATTCGCCTTTTGTGATGACATCGCTATTGACGATGGCAGCAATGGAATCGACTACGACCTGTTTGGCAGGTTGTGTTTGAGCGGGCTGCGCAAATACAGTGGCTGAGAAAAAAACACCGATAGCCAGAATCAGAGCCGAAAAATGAGTCTGATAGCGACAAAAGAGTTTTGCTGAAAACATAAGGCTGATCCTTCAGGGGTGAAATTCAGTTCTTACTATATATGAAAATTCATTCAGGGTGAAAGAGGTTCATAACCAGGGATGCTTCTGCGCAAGGCATTCAACGGATTGGACCCGATACTGGAAAGGCCATTCAGTTCAAGCTGGAAGTAAAAGGCTGTATTCGTTTCAACGGAGGAAGTAGCATAACGTTGAGCCATCAGCCTGAAAATCCAGCAGTCGGCGTTATATTGAAATCCGAAAATATTTTCAATCACTTTGCTGTCTGCAAGAGAGTAACTGACTTGTCCGATAGCATACCAGCGCTGTGCAACAGGCCACTGGCCCGAAACGTTGACCTGATCCAGTTTATTGCCGTAAAAGTCAACACTGTCCCTGAGGTAGCGATACTCTGCATTCAGGAGTTTCATCGGTGCCGGTTTCCATTGAGTACTGAAGTTTGCGCTATACATTTTCTTCGTACTTTGATTGTACTGGATCGCCGAGTCGACCGAGAAGGTGGGCAGGATTTTGCCACCTGCCATCATTAACAAATCAGAGCGGTTCTGGGATTCGCTCAGATCCGTGTTATAGAGATAAACACGCTGGTCAGTCATGTAATATCGCTGGCCGATTGTGAATCGCATGCGTTCGGCTCCGTTTTCTTCCAGAAACCGTGTTGTCACTGCAGCAGTCAAATTATTTGCGTCTGCAATCCGGTCGTACCCATCGAAACGGTTTTCAGTAAACAGCAAGGGGTAGCCAAAGCTGGGTTGGCCTGAATCGAAAATAGGATATTTGCTTTGATCCTTATAGGGGGTATAAACGTAAAATAAGCGTGGCTCCAGTGTCTGGGTCATCCCTTTACCAAAGAAAGAAGCGTCTCTTTCAAAAACCAGGCCGCCGTCAAGGGAAACGGTAGGCAAAACACGTGTCAAAGACTTGACGTTATAAGGAGATTCATCCAGGTCATACTTTGCAAGGTTCAGGATGGCCTTTGGCGTAAAGAAATATCCACCCTGATAAATCGGGTAGGAAATTTCCGGTTTCATGATGAAACGATTACCACGTGCCTGTTGCTGCTTCAAAGGCATTCTATCCAGATAATCATTGGATAACCAGAAACGGGTCATTTCCGTATACATTTGCCAGTCGAAACCATGAACGTCTTCCTGCCCGCCGGTAACAATCAATTGCGGCATGCGATCGAACGGTTTGATAATCGGTGCATCGACATCCTGGAGGACCTGGTAATTGGTCGCACGCAAAGTCGCGTTCCATATGCCCCCGCCGAATGATTGGCGGATACCGCCTTCACGCAAAAGAAGGCGCTGAAGATCCCTGTTTTGGGGATTTGAAAAATCGTCCGGATATTTATCATCAGAAGCTGACTTTACATCCCAGTAATATGAAAAGCCGTTTTTGAAAGCCTGCTGGTGTTTTGTCGAAAGGAAATACCGGTCTCGATCGGCTTCCTTGTCGTTTGGCAGATATTCCACATAAGTAAGGCCGGAATAATCACGCCCCATGTAACGGGCTTCCGCACCCATCTGCAGACCACGTCTGGCGATAAAATTCGGAAAGAGGGTCAAATCATAATTGGGGGCCAAATTGAAATAATACGGCACGATAATTTCAAGACCATTTTTTGACGTCATGCCCAAAGTTGCAGGTAATACGCCGGATTTGCGTTCAGCCTTGATCGGGAAGGTCATGGCTGGCGCACCCAAAATCGGCACATCCTTGAAGTACAGCACGGGAGCGGTTGCATATCCGACATTGCGGGTGTTATCCAGATGCAGTTTGTTCGAACTTAAATACCAGTCTGGATTGACACCTTCACAAGTACTGTACGTGCTTTTAAAGATATTGGTCTTGTCATCGCCCACAAGTTCGATTTTTTGGGCTTTGCCTTGTCCTTTTGTCTCTTCGAACTTGTAAGTCGTATTAATCAGTTGGCCTTCACCTGTGTCAAGGTTCAGGTTGGCACGTCCAGCCGTAAACTGGTCACCAAATTTTTGCAAGAAAACGTTTCCGATTAATTCGGCCTCGTTTTCTTCCTGTCGAAAGATGCCATGATCACCTGTTAACAGTGTCTGGTCACGCTGGACTTCAACTTCATAGTCGAGATAGAGATCACGAGCAGGACGCCCTGTGATTTGTTCAGCTTGCAAAATGGTAGGAGCATTCTTGTCCTCGATCCGTTTTGGTTGCTCGGTTTTGTTTTTCTTGTTTGTGCTGCTTTTTGACTTTGCTTGTGCCGTTGGAGAGACGATAAGACTCGCCGAGAACGTAGCCAGCAACGAAAATAAGACACACGGCGTAAAAGATGCAAAAAAACGGCTCATGAAAAAAGCACAAAGAAATAAGGCTGCAATATATTATTCAGAATCGCTTATTATATGGGAACTTTGTCATTAAAAACGTAACGTTTTACCTTTCATGTCAATAACACCTCAAAATACTTCTGATTCACGGATGATTTCCCTGCTGGAATGGCTCGGGTCGTTGTCTGAATTTCAACTCGATATCCAAACGGTAAGGCCAGCCTCTTCGGATGCCAGTTTTCGCCGGTATTTCCGTGTCGATTCGCCAAAAGGTTCTTTCGTCGTTATGGATGCGCCTCCAGACAAGGAAAAAGTCGAACCGTTCATTCAGGTCGCCGAGGTTTTTGGTCAAAGTGGCGTGGCTGTTCCAAAGGTGCTGGCGAAAAATGTCCCAAATGGTTTTCTGCTTTTGTCCGATCTGGGGGTAACGACTTATCTGGGCGAACTCAATGACGAAAGTGCCAATCGGCTATATCTGGATGCCATTGATGCCCTGATCAGAATTCAATCCATCAGCCAGCCGGATGTTTTGCCTGATTATGACCGGGCAGTCCTGTTGCGGGAACTGAATCTGTTTCCCGAATGGTATATCGGGAAACATCTGAATTACCAGATGAGCGAAAAGCAATCGGCAGAACTCGGCAAGGTTTTTGATCTCATCCTGGCAAACAACCTTTCACAGCCGCAGGTCTATGTCCATCGCGATTACCATTCCCGCAATCTGATGCGGCTCGGAGGCAATGACAATAATCCGGGGATCCTCGATTTTCAGGATGCCCTGTTCGGTCCGATTACCTATGACCTGGTTTCATTGCTGAGAGATGCTTATATTGAGTGGGATGAGGAGAAGGTGCTGGACTGGGTGATCCGCTATTGGGAAAAAGCGAAAAAAACTGGCTTGCCCGTCAACCCGGATATCGATCTCTTTTACAGGGATTTCGAATTCATGGGTATCCAGCGTCATCTCAAGGTTCTGGGGATTTTTGCACGACTTTATCATCGTGATGGGAAAAAAGCTTATCTGAACGACATTCCTCTGGTGTTGAAGTATGCAGGCAAAACAGCGCATCGTTACGGTGAATTGGCGCCTTTGGCCCGTTTACTTGATGAACTTCAGGATAAGAAACAGGACGTCACGTATTCTTTTTAAACGTTGACTCATCTTCAGAGAGCGATACAGAATGAAAGCAATGATTTTTGCGGCAGGACGCGGCAATCGCATGCGACCATTGACAGACAGTTGTCCAAAGCCTTTGCTGAAAGTGCGAGGGCGACCTTTGATCCTCTGGCATATCGTAAATCTTGTCCGTGCAGGGATTACCGAAATTGTCATTAATCATGCCCACCTGGGTGAGCAGATCGAAGAAATGTTGGGAGATGGATCCCGGTTCGGTGCCAGGATTTCCTATTCGCATGAAGAAACAGCATTGGAAACGGCGGGAGGGATTGCGCAGGCTCGTCATTTGCTCGGTGATGATCCCTTTGTAACCATTGCAGCGGATGTGTATTGCCCATACTTCGACTTTGAAGAAGTCAAGACGGTGCTTCAGGACAGTGATGTATGGGGGAAACCATATGATGCCGCTAAACGAGACGTTGCCTGGTTATATCTGGTGCCGAACCCGCCATTTCATCCGCAAGGTGATTTTGCCCTGAATTCCTTCACGGTAAAAAATGAAGGCGAGCCAAAATGGACTTATTCTGGCATCGGTGTGTATCGAATGTCCATGTTCGATTCCGTTAAGGCCGGAGAAAAAGTGCAATTGGGTACCCTTTTAAGGGAATATATTTCCAGAGGACTAGTCGGTGGAGAGATCTATCGTGGCGAATGGAAAAACGTCAATACGATTGAAGAACTCGACAAGTTGAATTCAATCGCACAAAAAAAACCTGATTGATGACAATCAGGTTTTAATGAGTGAAATTTGCAGTCCGGACTGGCTCGATAATGTAGGTTGTTAATGCCAACGTCTGATCAGCCAGTTTGTCTGTCAGACTACTTATTCCTTGATGGCAGTAATTTTGTTGTTTTCGTCGACCAGTACAACCTTAGGTTTCCATGTCTTGATTTCTTCATCGGTCATCGGGCCGAAAGTACAGATAATCAGCAAATCGCCAAGATGTGCACGACGGGCAGCAGCGCCATTCAACCCGATTTCGCCACTACCCCGTTTGCCTGGGATGGTATAGGTTGAAAAACGTTCGCCGTTATTGACATTGTACAAGTCAATTTTTTCAAACAAGGCCATACCGGCAGCTTCCAGAAGGTCTTCATCAATAGAACACGAACCTTCATAAGCCAGGTCACATTGTGTGACGGTAGCACGATGAATCTTGCCGCGTAACATAATCCGTTGCATTTCCAGTTTCTCCTGTTTACGAAATACTCGTTTCAACCTGTGATGTTTTCAACGATTTCGTTTCTTGAATCAAAAGCCCTGACTCCCAGCAGGGTGACTTAAAGTCGTTTGAGCATCGATTTTACGAACTCAAATAAACCAAAGGTGGCGTTCCGGGATGTTCCGTCCATGCTTTATCCGATAACGGATTGCATCCAATTATTCAAGCCATTAAGCTGAACAAACTTGATGGATAGTGTTTGGCAGAAAGCTGATTTCCGAAGAAATCCTTCACACTTTGGAAAGTTTTTTATGATACACGAATTTTTTCCCTGAAAAATCAAAAAACAATAAAAGATGTCCGGAAATCATGCTTTTAAGCTATTTTATTGCTTCGAACCAGCCACTTCAGAATGAAATCCATTCCGAAATTTTCCGGCAAAACAAAGTAAAATAGATGCCGATATGCTAAAGCCAGAAATCACCGTTGCAACCGTCATTGAACAGAATAACCGTTTTTTGCTTGTTGAAGAGGAAACGGAATACGGGATTTTATTGAATCAACCTGCAGGGCATCTTGAAAAAGATGAATCTCTGGTTGATGCGGCAATCAGGGAAACGCTTGAGGAAACGGCTTATGAAATGATTCCGCAGACACTCATTGGCATTTATCTGCTTCAATATTCTTTGAAAGATGATGAAAAAGTTACTTTTCTTCGTTTTACCTTCACTGGCGAAATCGGTTTGAAGCAAAATCGGGCCTTGGATCCCGACATATTGCGGACAGTCTGGATGACTTACGATGAAATTGCCGCATGTCCCAAAAGGCATCGAAGCAGTCTGGTCTTGAAATCCATTGATGATTACAGGAAAGGGCAGCGTATGCCTCTTTCGGTTTTATCCACATTTTTTGTGGAAAGGAAGTAGCAAGTGAACAAGAAAAAAGTTGTCATTGGCATGTCGGGTGGCGTCGATTCTTCCGTGTCGGCCTGGTTGCTGAAAGAACAGGGTTACGACGTTGTCGGTCTTTTCATGAAAAACTGGGAAGACGACGATGACGGAGAATATTGTTCCGCACGTCAGGATTGGCTGGATGCGGTCAGTGTCGCCGACGTCATCGGAGTCGATATTGAAGTCGTCAATTTTGCCGCAGAATACAAAGAGCGTGTTTTCTCAGAATTTTTGCGGGAATACGAGGCCGGCAGAACACCGAATCCCGATGTATTGTGTAATGCCGAAATCAAGTTCAAGGCATTTCTCGATCATGCCGTTTCACTTGGTGCGGAACAGATTGCAACCGGACATTACGCACGTGTCCGTGAAAACAACGGTTTGTTTGAATTGATGAAAGCCGTTGATGATACGAAAGACCAAAGTTATTTCCTGCATCGGCTGAATCAGAAGCAATTATCCAAGGCCATCTTCCCGTTGGGTGAAATCCGGAAAACGGAAGTCCGGAAAATCGCTGAAAAACTGGGACTGCCAAATGCAAAAAAGAAAGATTCAACCGGAATCTGTTTTATCGGTGAACGGCCGTTCCGTGCTTTTCTGAACCGGTATCTTTCTTATGAACCGGGGCCTATAAAAACGCCGGAAGGAAAGGAAATCGGACAGCATGTCGGGCTGAGCTTTTATACGATCGGACAAAGAAAGGGAATCGGAATCGGCGGCCTGAAATCATTCAAGAATCCGGACGGCACAAGTGATGCCTGGTACGTGGCGAGAAAAGACATACCGAACAATACCTTGTATGTCGTGCAGGGACATGATCACCCATGGCTATTGTCCCCGGAACTGAATGCGACCCAGTCCAGCTGGATCGCAGGTTTTTCTCCGGAAGATCAGGCGCTATCGGTCAAGACAAGATATCGCCAGAAAGACGTCCCCGGAATGTTGAGAGTGACAGGTGAGGACGGTTTTTCAGTGAACTTTGAACAACCACAATGGGCCGTCACCCCTGGACAGTCTGCCGTATTTTACAAGGACGACGTTTGTCTGGGCGGGGGTATTATCGACAACAGTACGGAAAAATAATTTTTTCCTGATCTGTTTCGACCAAAACCGAAGAACTTATGCCGGTTCAGTTTCCCTGAAAGATGGCCGTTCCGAAAGTCTGTCAAAAAGATTTGACAGATTTTCATATTCTTTTCGCCATTGAATCTGTGGGAAACGGAATTCGAGCCATCCAAGCGCACATCCAACTGCAATGTCTGCCAGAGAAAAAGCGTTTTCATGACAGAATTGGCGATCGCCCAAATGGAATGACATGGCTTTAAGGCCGGAATGGATTTTTTTCATTTGTCGGTCAATCCATTCCTGACTTTGTTGCGCGAGAGGGCGTTTCCCTTCGAGTCGGATCAGAACGGCGGCATCCATGATCCCGTCAGCCAGCGCTTCCCAACATCTGACATCTGCACGTGAACGGTTTGAACTGGGCAACAATTTGCCGACAGGTGTTGTCGTATCAAGATAGGCAACGATAACGCGGGAATCGTAAAGTGTTTTCCCGTCATCCATCACGAGGCAGGGAACTTTACCCAATGGATTGAATTCATTGATGATGCTGTCAGGAGAATCCAGATCGGTCAGCACGAATTCGTATTCAATTTTCTTTTCGTTTAATACTATTCGTGTTTTACGAACATAAGGACTTGTGAGAATACCGATCAGTTTCATAATACGCCAGACAGAAAAAAACCATGAAATTATAGCATTTTAGTGTCTGATAAACGTCAGTATAGGGTCAAGAATGAATATATGCAGCCCAGAAAATGTTAAACTTAACAACCGTACTGATTTATAAATGAGCCTTTAAAACATGGAACTCTCTGCACTTTCCGCCCTTTCCCCACTTGATGGCAGATACGTCAGAAAGACAGGTGCCCTTCGCCCGATTCTTTCTGAAGCCGGTTTTATGCGGCATCGTGTCAAAGTTGAAATAGCCTGGCTCAAAGCCCTGTCACAGGCAGGATTTGCAGAGGTACAACCGTTCTCTGACGTTACGAATAATTTTCTGGACAGGCTGGTCAGCGATTTTGCTGTCGATGATGCCGCACGTATCAAGGAAATCGAAGCTGTCACAAACCACGATGTCAAAGCCGTGGAATACTGGATCAAGGAATCGATCGGGTTGAGTCTGCCTCCCGAGTTGTCGAGATTGGCCGCACGTCAGATTGAAGTCGATTCGACAGTTATCCGCGAATTGAAAACGGCAGCAGAATTCATTCATTTTGCATGTACCTCGGAAGACATCAACAATACGTCTCATGGGATGATGATCAAGGCTGCCCGGGATGAAGTCGTTTTACCTGCCCTGAATTCCGTCATCGAAAGATTGCGGACAATCGCACATCAAAACGCGTCTCTTTCCATGCTGGCCAGAACTCATGGACAAACCGCCAGTCCCACAACGCTCGGCAAGGAAATAGCCAACATCGTTTCCCGGCTTCAGCGTGCGGCAGGGAAAATTTCCGCTGTCGAGATTATGGGCAAGATGAATGGCGCCGTCGGTAACTACAATGCCCATTTTTCGGCTTACCCGGATTTTGACTGGGAAAATTTTTCCAGAAATGTCGTCGAAAACAGCCTCGGCCTGACTTTCAATGAATACACCATTCAGATTGAACCGCATGATTATATCGCTGAACTTTTCGATGCCATTGCGCGAGCCAATACGATCCTTATTGATCTGAACCGCGATATCTGGAGCTATATCTCTCTTGGATATTTCAAGCAGATCACCAAGGCGGGTGAAGTCGGCTCCAGTACGATGCCCCATAAAGTCAATCCAATCGACTTTGAAAATTCCGAAGGCAATCTGGGAATGGCGAATGCCTTGTTGAAACATATGTCTGAAAAATTGCCGATTTCCCGTTGGCAACGCGATCTGACGGATTCGACCGTCTTGCGCAATATAGGGATGGCCCTGGGCTATACAGTATTGGCTTATGACAGTTGTCTTCGCGGGCTGAACAAACTGGAAGTCAATGCAGATCGAATAACGCATGATTTGGAAGATGCCTGGGAAGTATTGGCTGAACCAGTGCAGACCGTTATGCGCCGGTACGGTATTGAAAACCCGTATGAACAGTTGAAAGCGTTAACGCGCGGCAAAGGCATTGAAAAAGAGGATTTGCAGAGTTTTATAAGGGGGCTGGATTTGCCTCAATCTGCCAAAGACGAGTTATTGAAAATGACTCCGGCAAGTTATACAGGTATAGCGGCAAAACTGGCTGAAAAGATTTAAGAATAACAACACATGAAAATTGGAGAGTAAATTATGCGATTTGTCCGTTATTGTGCAGGTCTGTTAGTCGCCACTCTGGCATTTTTTTCTGCTCCCAGCTATGCGGTCGACGGGACTTCCTTTGAAGTGGGTGTTGGCGAACACGTTCAGCTTTATCGCGTCGGCCTTCAATGGGACTGGAACAAGAAATGGCTGCAAACTGGTGGAATGCATTTGAATGGGTACTGGGACCTGAACCTGGGTTACTGGCATGGAGACCGTTACGAAGATCGTGATGCTTCCCAGAATATCGGCGTTATCGGCATTACCCCTGTATTCCGTTGGGAAAACGACAGCAAAAAAGGCATTTATGTGGAAGGCGGTATCGG
>JAEYIG010000171.1 GCA_023409175.1 Pseudomonadota bacterium | reverse complement strand
ATGACCGTCAGCGGTGTCCGGAGTTCGTGGGATGCGTTTGCAATAAAATCGCGCCGCATTTTCTCGATACGCACTGAATCGGTCTTGTCATGCGTGACGAGAATCTGCCGACGGTTCCCGAACGGGATGATCTGCAAGACCAGACGGCGCTCGTTGAACGTCATCTCAAGCGGTTCGTCGTAACGGCCGAGAATGATGTAATCAATGAACTCGGGATTCCTGACCAGGTTGGTGATCCGCATTTCCCTGTCCCGCTCGAGGTTCAGCCCCAGATGCTTTTCGGCCATCGGGTTGCACCATTCCAGGAACAGGACGTTATCCATGATCGCCACACCGTCCGGCAAAAAGCTCATCGCTTCCCTGAACCGGGTCAGCCACTCGGTCAAATCCTTTTTGCTGCGTTCCTCATTTCGGTTCAACCGGTACAAATGGGCATACACCGCATGCCATGCGCCCCACCCGTTCGGCAAACGCTCGCTTCGCGGGGAATCGAGCCAGATATCAAGCTCGGCCAGATAATAAAGCTGGGAAACCGTAATCGCCGTCGTGAAAACAAGCCCGGCCAGAAGGCCGATTATCGGCCCGAAGAAATACCACAATACCGCTGAACCGATCCAGATAAACGCCAGCCGCAAGGCTGCCGGAATCCAGAACAACACGTGGGGATTCATTCACTCTTGTCCTTTTCAGAGAGCATATAGCCCATCCCGCGCACTGTCCTGACCAGGTTTTCCTGTCCCTTCAAGGCTTTCCGCAACCGCAGGACATGCACGTCAACCGTTCTTTCCTCGATATCCAGCTGGTTGCTCCATACCTTGTCGAGCAACTGGCTCCGGGAAAAGACCCTGTCCGGGTTAGCCATCAGAAATTTCAAAAGCCTGAATTCGGAATTGCCCATTTCGGTGTCACTGCCGTCGATTTTGACCAGACAGCTTTCCGGATCGAGCGTCACGCTTCCCGCACGCAAAAGGCTCTTTGAACGCTCCGGCACCTTGCGGCGCAAGAGCGCATTGACACGTGCGACCAGTTCCTTGGGAGAAAACGGCTTGGTGATATAGTCGTCCGCTCCCTGATCGAGACCGGCGACCTTGTCCTCCTCCAGCGTCCTTGCCGTCAGCATGATCACCGGCAATGTTTTCAATTCGCGGTGCTCGCGGATCCTCGTCAGCAGGCGCAAACCGGACAGATCCGGCAACATCCAGTCCAGAAGAACCACGTCAGGCCGGAAACGCTGCAAGGCCGTCCATGCGTCATTTCCTGAAAAAACCGTTACCGGACGCCAGCCTGCCGACTTGACCGAAAAGGCGATCAGTTCCGCAATCGCCGGTTCGTCTTCCACCACCAGAATAGAAATCTCGTCACTTGCCATTGGAAAGAGTTCCCGTTTTAAAATTTCTGCCGGCCGATAATTCCGCCAGACAGGCAATATTGGAAAATTGCCGGAAAGACAAAAAACGCCAGACCCCTCCAGCTTATATCATTGCCCCCTGAAACTGCAATCGGTAATCGGTATGGCGGATGTCCTCGCCGTCCACGACATAGATCACATATTCGCCGATATTGGTCGCATGGTCCCCGATCCGCTCGATCGCCTTGGCTGCCCAGAGAATGTCCAGACCGGCCGCCACCGTTCCCGGCTCATCCGACATGTAGCGGATCAGTTCTTTCATCATGTCATGGAATTCCCTGTCGATGACGGCGTCCAGCGCCATCAGGCTGATCGCCTGTTCCCTGTCCATGCGGGCATACGCATCCAGCGATTCCCTGAGCATCCGCCGTGCCGTCTGCGACATCCCGGCCAAGGTCTGGTAATGGTTTGGAAGCAACAGTTCGCGCGAACGGATGTTCTTGGCCGAACGGGCGATCTTCGTCGCCTCGTCGCCGATCCTTTCCAGATCGGTAATGACCTTCCCGGTAGCCGTCACGTTGCGCAAGTCGTTTGCCGCCGGCTGACGGCGCACGATCAGTTCCGTCAGGGCATGATCCAGCTCCACTTCCTGCCTGTTGACCTTCTCGTCGCCCGCAATCACCCTGTCGGCAAGTGCCTCGTCGCCTTTTTCAAGCGCGACCATGGCATCCCTGAACTGGTCTTCCACCAGTCCGCCCATCAGAAGCACTTTCGAGCGGACCCATTCCAGGTCCTGATCGTACTGTCTGGAAGAATGCAGTCCTGACATCGTTTTTTCACCCTGTCCCTTATTGTCCGTAAAATTCATCGTTTCCCCCTTCCCTTCAGCATTCAGCCGAAACGACCGGTAATGTAGTCCTGCGTTTCCTTCTTCTCAGGCCGCATGAAAATCCTGTTCGTTTCGCCGAATTCCACCAGTTCGCCAAGATACATATAGGCGGTATAGTCCGAACAGCGTGCGCCCTGTTGCATGTTATGGGTCACGATTGCAATCGTGTATTCATCCTTCAGTTCGGCGATCAGCTCTTCCACCTTGGCCGTCGAAATCGGGTCGAGTGCCGACGTCGGTTCGTCGAGCAACAGCACTTCCGGCTTGACCGCCACGCAGCGTGCGATACACAAACGCTGCTGCTGGCCACCCGAGAGGCTTTGCCCGCTCTTGTGCAGCTTGTCTTTCACTTCGCCCCACAAGGCAGCCTTGTTCAGTGCCCATTCGACCCGTTCCTCCATCTCCACCCGGGAGAGGTCTTCATACAGGCGCACGCCGAATGCGATGTTTTCGTAAATCGTCATCGGGAACGGCGTCGGTTTCTGGAACACCATCCCGACACGGGCACGCAGCATGTTCACGTCAACGTCCGGATCGAGGATGTTCTTTCCCTTGAAAAGGATTTCCCCTTCCGCCCTCTGTTTCGGATACAGGTCATACATGCGGTTCATCGTGCGCAAGAGCGTGGACTTGCCACAACCGGACGGCCCGATAAACGCCGTCACTTTCTTTTCGTGGATCGTCAGGTCAACGTTCTTCAGCCCCTGAAAATCGCCATAATAGAAATTCAGGTTTTTGATCTCGATACTTTTCTTCACTTCTTCCGTTTTCGTATCCGACACGTCAGCCGCCCTGGGCTGTGTCATCATCGCAATCGCCATTTCATTCTCCACCGGCACGTTTTTTCCATTCGTCCTGTCAGCAGTCCTGTCCATTGTGCAATTCATATCCATTCCTTTATTCGCCATGCGGCGATCAACTTTCGGCCTTGCGGGCAAAAACGACCCGGGACAATACGTTCAGGCCCAGGACGCCCATCGTGATCAGGAATGCGCCACCCCATGCCAGCTCACGCCAGTTGTCGTAAGGGCTCATCGCGAACTGGTAAATCACCACCGGCAAATTTGCCATCGGCGCATTCATGTTCGCGGAGAAAAACTGGTTGTTCAGTGCTGTAAAGAGCAACGGGGCGGTTTCGCCTGAAATGCGCGCCACGGCAAGCAGTACACCGGTCAGTACCCCTGCCTTGACGGCTTTCAGACGAATGCTTGTCGCCACTTTCCACTTGGGAGCGCCCAGCGCGAAGGCCGCTTCACGCAAGGCCGGTGGCACCAGATTCAGGAAATTGTCGGTCGTCCTGACAACGACCGGCAACGCGATCAGCGAGAGGGCAAAACTGCCTGCCCAGCCGGAAAAATGTTTCATGTTGGCGACGACAAGCGCATAAATGAACAGGCCGATCACGATCGACGGGGCCGAGAGCATGATATCGACCGTGAAACGCGTCACCTTGCCGAACCAGCCCGATTCACCGTATTCCGCGAGATAGATGCCTGCCATGATGCCGACCGGCGTCGTAATCGCCGTCGTGACCGCCACCATCAACACCGTCCCGACAATCGCATTCCACACGCCACCGCCATCGTCACCCGGAGCTGGCGTCGTTTCGGAAAAGAATGCCCAGTTCAGGGCGCCCACGCCGTTAATGACCAGCGTATACAAAATCCAGACAAGGAAGGCAATGCCGAACACCATGGCCGATACCGACATCAGCATCCCCAGACCATGGCGCAGCTTGCGCCTCCTGACAATCGTCTCAGTGCTTTTGCGTCTCATCTTACAGGCCCTCCTTCTTCGCCATACGCGCCAGCATCAGCTTGGAAGCCGCCAGCACAATGAAAGTGATCACGAACAGGATGAGCCCGAGAGCGAACAACGCTGAAATATGCAGTTCGGAACTCGCTTCGGCAAATTCGTTCGCCAGTGTCGAGGCAATACTGTTTCCCGGTGCGAAGAGCGATGCGGAAACCTTGTTGGCATTGCCGATCACGAACGTCACAGCCATCGTTTCGCCGAGTGCCCGTCCGAGCCCAAGCATGATCCCGCCGACGACGCCGTTACGGGTGTAATGCAGCACAATCCGTTTCATCACTTCCCAGCGGGTGCAACCCAGTGCATAAGCCGATTCCTTCAGGACGGCAGGCACCGTTTCGAACACGTCGCGCATGACGGACGAGATGAACGGGATAATCATGATGGCCAGGATGATGCCGGCGGTCAGAACGCCGATTCCCATCATCGGGCCGGTAAACAGAAGGTCGAGGCCGGGAAGCTGTCCCAGCGTCGATTCCAGCAAGGGCTGCACATGGTCGGCGAAAAGTGGCGCCAGGACGAACAGGCCCCACATGCCGAAAATGATGCTTGGAATCCCTGCCAGGAGTTCAATCGCCGTACCCATCGAACGACGCAGCCAGACCGGGCAGAGTTCCGTCAGGAACAGGGCAATGCCGAAACTGACCGGCACTGCAATCAACAGGGCGATAAACGAGGTCACGAGTGTCCCGAAAATCGCAATCGCCGCCCCGTACACATCGTTGACCGGATCCCATTCCACCGTCGTGATGAACGCGAAACCGAATTCCCTGAATGCGGGAATGGAACTATGGATCAGCGAAACGATAATCCCCGCCAGCACCACCAACACCGTCAGGGCAAACAGAAACGTCACCCCGTGAAAAATGCCGTCCTGCCATTTCTGGCGGCGGCTGATCGACTTCATCCGTTCGGAAACGGATGCCATCAGACTTTCTCCGCTTGCCGCCTTGTTGGCGGAAGCTTCCTTATCCATGACTGAAACCGGTACGCTCATCTGAATTCACCTGTTTTCATTTTCCATTCAACCCCTCGTTCAACCCTTTGGGCTGAAAGCCTGCTTCTCTTCTGGAAAAGCAGGCATCAGTAAAACTGTTATCTTCATTCCTGATTCAAACACCGGCTTATTTCCAGACAGCCTGACCGTTGGCGCCTTTGAGCTCGGCCTTCCAGGATTTCTGGATCATCTTCACGACCGGGGCAGGCAGGGCGACGTAGTCCAGGGCAGTTGCCATCTTGCCGCCGTTTTTGAACGACCAGTCAAAGAACTTCAGCACTTCGGCCGCCTTGGCAGGATCAGACTGGACCTTCTGCATCAGGATGAAAGAAGCGCCCGTGATCGGCCAGCCGGAGCCGTTCGTCAGGATCACGCCATAACCCGGGGTCTTGCTCCATGGTGCTTTCGCGGCAGCCTGCTTGAACGAGGAGTCGTCAGGCGTGATGAACTTGCCGTTCCTGCCCTTCAACTGGGTATAGGCGATATTGTTTTTCTTCGCGTAAGCGTATTCGACGTAACCAATGGAACCCTTGATACGCTGGACGTTGGCGGCCACGCCTTCGTTACCCTTGCCACCCACACCGGTCGGCCATTTGACCGCTGTACCGGAACCGACTTTCGACTTGAAATCCGGACTGACCTTGGACAGGTAATCCGTCCAGAGGAAAGACGTGCCCGAACCGTCAGCGCGGTGTACGACCGTAATGGCAGAACCCGGCAGGGAAAGACCCGGATTCATCGACGTGATTTTCGAATCGTTCCATTTGGTGATCTTGCCCAGATAAATGTCAGCCAGAACGTCGCCCGACATCTTCAGCTGACCGGCTTTCACGCCCTGAAGGTTGACGATTGGCACAACACCACCCAGAATCGCAGGGAACTGGACCAGACCGGCCGCCTGCAATTCAGACGCTTTCAACGGCATGTCGGAAGCGCCGAAATCGACGGTCTTGGCCTTGATCTGCTTGATGCCGCCGCCGGAACCGATCGCCTGATAATTCAGTTTGGACCCGGTAACCGACTTATAGGATTCAGCCCATTTTGCATAAATCGGATAAGGGAAGGTCG
>JAEYIG010000168.1 GCA_023409175.1 Pseudomonadota bacterium | reverse complement strand
GGTAACCTTCCGGATCCTGAACGATAACGGCTTTGGCTGCCTTGATCAGCAACGTTCCTTTCGTGACAATGACGTTTCCGGTAAAGGTCGTTACCTGTTTGACGTCATCGGCCGTCATTTGGTCGGCTTCGATGTTGGTCGGTTTGTTGGCGTCTGCCCGTTCCGCATGGGCAGAAATGCTTAAACCGACACAGAATGCCAGAATCAGTATTTTGAAAGGCTTGAAAATATTCATTATCGTCTAAAGGACTTTATTTATTTTTTTGCTGCGCCTGGAGGATTATATGTGACTCTTGCCCGGTTGGATATCTGCATTTCCCGGGTCGCGTTGTTCGAATACAGCCCGGTGCCGGTCAATGTGGAATCGTCACTCTTGATGACGACTTCCCGATCGCTGGTCATGATTTCTTCGTCAGGGAAAACCAGAACGTACTCGGAAGTCAGGGTTATGGGCCCTTTGCCTGCTCCGGCTTCCCTTTTCATGACCACGTTTTCCCGCATGTGGACCTTGCTGTTGAAATCTTCTATAAACGCTTCTTTCGAAGAAATCGTCTCAATCTGGCCACTCCTGTTCTGTGTGATCAGGACAGGATTGTCAATGAGGTAGGTATCGTTTGCCGGGAAGTGGGTCAATTTTGTCCCTTTTGCTTCGTACTGGGCCTCACCGGTCGGTTTTATGCTGAAATAACGGAAATTTTCGACAAAATAGTCGGGTTCGGTTCTCTGGACTTCAGAAGATGCATCCATGGACGTTTTCTTGACGACCATGTTGACCCACATACTGCCCATCATCAGGAACAGGACGACCAGAAAGATGACGGTCAATCGTATTCTCAGGGCTGATTTGGCTCCCTGCATCATTTCAGAAATGTCTCCAGAACAGATGTGTAACACCCTTTGGCGGTCAATATCATGTCGCAGACTTCCCGGACAGCGCCATCGCCACCTGGCCGGTGAGTGATGTGGTCGACACGTGAGAGGACTTCTACATGTCCGTTAGGTACCGTAAAAGCGGCTCCGACTCGGATCAGGATGGGCAAATCGTTAATGTCGTCGCCAATATAAGCACATTCGTCAGCTTCAATTCCCGTCTTTTCCAGCAAGGTTTCCAACGCAGCCCGTTTGTCGCCTGCTCCTTGTATGACGTGATCGATATCGAGATCGGCTGCCCGTTTCAAAACGATGGGTGTATTGCGTGCACTGATGATAGCGGTTTCAACCCTGGCGTGTTTCAACAGCTTGATGCCGTGGCCATCCAGGACGTTGAAACTTTTCATCATTTCACCATCCTGGCCATACTGCATTTTGCCGTCGGTCAACACCCCGTCGACGTCGAAAATCATCAGTTTGATCCTGGCTAATTTGCCCAATAATTCCATATTCATCAGATTACCTTGGCTTCCGTCAAATCGTGTATGTGTAATGCACCGGTCAGTTTTCCGTCATTATCGGTTACGAGCAGTTGGTTGATCCGGAATTTTTCCATAATGCTGACCGCTTCGGCCGCCAGTTTGTCGGAACCGATGGTTCTCGGGTTTTTCGACATCACGTCACGGATGACGAGATTGGAAAAGTTATGCTGTTTTTCTATCAGACGGCGAAGGTCACCGTCCGTGAAAACGCCGATGGCAAGACCGTCATTGTCAACGACAGCGGTCATGGCAATCCCTTTTTTGGTAATTTCAAACAATGCATCGTAAAGGAGCGTATCGGCAGTGACGACGGGAACGTCGTCGCCCGAACGCATGACGTCGGCTACCAGCGTCAGCAGTTTGCGTCCCAATGCGCCCCCCGGATGGGAGCGGGCAAAGTCGTCTTCCCGAAAACCCCGTGCGTCGAGAACGGCTACCGCCAAAGCGTCGCCAAGTGCCAGTGTCGTGGTGGTACTGGCGGTCGGTGCAAGATTCAATGGGCACGCTTCTTTTTCAACGTGCACGTTCAAATGGACATCGGCCAGCTGGGCCAGACTGGAATCGGGACGGCCGGTCATGGCGATCAACCGGGTCCCCATCCGTTTGATGATGGGGGCGATGGACATCAATTCATTGGCTTCCCCGGAATATGACAGGGCGATAAAAACGTCGTCATGCGTGATCATGCCCAGGTCGCCGTGAGCGGCTTCTGCAGGATGGACAAACATGGCAGGCGTCCCGGTTGATGCGAGAGTCGCGGCAATCTTGCGGCCGATATGGCCAGACTTGCCCATTCCCGAGACGACAACCCGTCCCTTGCAATTCAGGAGAAGGGAGACGGACTGAACGAAGTGTTCGGCATCTTCTTCAATAAAACGTTTTCTCAGTGATTCAAGCGCATGCGATTCTATTTGCAGCGTTTCATCTGCAAGCTTGAGCATGCGATCTGAATCAAGAGATTGTTTATTTTTTATGGCTTCGGAGTTCATTGTGAAAGTATAAACGAATTATTCGAACAGGAATTCGCCTAATGAAAAACAGGTTACCCGATATTTCATATCGAATTTTACTTAAAAGTAGTATTTTACCGACGTTCGGACATTAATCGATAGTTGTTGTAACACTTCGTCACACTCGGGGCCATCGACACGGGATAAATTTCGTTACAATGACAGGGTAAAAAAAGGTTTGAAGTGGCTTTTGAAGAATGATTCCTGGCCGGGATGTGTCCTTGAATATCCCGGTGGTTTTTGGTTTTTTCCGAATGTTATTTTTAATCCTGAAAGAATGTAACTTCTTTTATGCATTCCCTTGAATTCGTCCTGCTGATGTTGGCGGCTGCCGTTATCGGGGTAGTGATTTTTCGCTATCTTCAGTTGCCTTCGATTCTGGGATATCTGGCTGTCGGGGCCGTTATCGGGCCGTACTCGACAGGCCTGGTCAGCGATGCGCAGTCCCTGGAGGGACTGGCCGAATTCGGGGTCGTGTTCCTTATGTTTACCGTTGGCCTGGAATTTTCGCTGCCGCAATTGCTGGCGATGCGTAAAATCGTCTTCGGGCTAGGGCTGGCACAGGTATCGATATCCATTCTGGGGTCGATCATCATCACGCTGTCGATTGTTTTCCTGCTTCCACAACTCGGTACCACCACATGGCAGGCGGCGCTTGCGATGGGTGGCGCCTGGGCGATGTCCTCAACGGCCATCGTTTCCAAGATGCTGGCCGAGCGTATGGAACTTGAGACGGATTATGGCCGGCGTGTCATCGGTATTCTGCTCTTTCAGGATCTCGCGGTCGTTCTGCTCCTGATCATTGTGCCGACATTGTCCCGTGGGACAGGTGATATCTGGCTCCTGATCGGGCTCGCTTTGGGTAAAACTGCCCTCGTCCTGATGCTTTTGCTTTTCTTCGGCAAGAAAGTCATGAGCAGATGGCTTTCACTGGTGGCAAGGCGAAATTCACAGGAGCTGTTCATGCTGAATCTGCTCCTGATTACCCTTGGAGCGGCATGGATTACGGAAAAAGCCGGACTTTCAATGGAATTGGGCGCTTTCATCGTCGGTATGCTGATTTCGGAAACCCGCTATAAAAATGAAGTGGACGTCGACATCAAATCCTTCCGCGACGTTTTGCTGGGGCTGTTCTTCATCACTATCGGCATGATGCTCGACATGCGAGTCGTCATTACGTACTGGTGGCTCGTCATCCTGATCGTCGTTCTGGCTTTCCTGTACAAATTCGCTTTGGCGGCATGGTTGACGCGGCTTTTTGGCGCGTCCAAGGGGGTTAGCCTGAAAACAGGCCTTGCACTCGCCCAGGCTGGTGAATTCAGTTTCGTTCTGGTCAACCAGATTGCCGGATTGAATATGATGGAACCCTGGCTTTTGCAGGTTACGATGGTATCCATGGTGTTGTCGATGCTGATTGCCCCGTTCATCATCCTGAATTCCGACAAGATCGTCATGCGCTTTTCCTCAAACGAATGGGTACAGCAATCGCTTGAACTGACGAAAATCGCCAGTAGTGCCATGTCCTTGCAGCAACACGTGATCATGGCCGGTTTTGGACGGACAGGCCAGAATATTGCGACTTTGCTGGAAGAGGAACAGATTCCCTATCGTGCGCTCGATCTCGATCTGGAACGGGTGCGCAAGGCGGAAGCGGCGGGAGCCAGTGTTTCCTATGCGGATGCCACCCGGCGTGAGAGTCTGGTAGCTGCCGGCATACACCGCGCCTCGTCCCTGATCATCACTTTCGCCAATACGCAGGCGGCATTGAGAATCCTGCACTACGCCAAGGAAATGGCGCCGAATTTGCCCGTTATCATACGAAGCTACGATGAAAGCGACTTCGAACGCCTGAAAGCGGCCGGTGCGGATGAAGTCGTCCCGGAAATCATTGAAAGTAGCCTTGTCCTGACTTCGTATGCTTATATGCTGTATGGCATCCCGATGAAGCGGATTATGAAACGGGTTCAGGACGTCCGCTCATCCCGTTACGTGAAACTGAGGGAATACTTCCTTGGTGAGAGTGATGTCATCCCGAACGAAACGGATTCGTACTGGAGACTCCATGCATTGACATTGCCTCCGGGTGCAGCCGCAATCGGCAAGACGGTCCATGAGGTTGACCTGCCTGCCTCGCAGGTTGAAATCACTATTGTCCGCAGGGACAAGGAAAGACTGAAAGTCAAGGACGATCTCGTGTTTCAGGAAAATGACGTTCTGGTATTGAGGGGAACGTCAGAAGGTATTAACCTGGCCGAAAACGTTTTGCTCTGACAAGCGGAACGGGAGTCCCGAATGGTGAAAACAAACCCCTCAAAAGAGGGGTTTGTTTTCAATTCAATGCCAGAAAGGCACGACTTACTTTTTCTTCAATATTGCACCAAGATATTTGCCGGTCATGCTGTTTTTCTCTTTGGCAATATCTTCCGGCGTGCCCGTTGCAATGATCTGGCCGCCACCAGCCCCGCCCTCAGGACCGAGATCGACAATCCAGTCTGCCGTTTTGATCACATCCAGATTATGCTCGATGATCACGACAGTATTACCTTGGTCACGCAGGCGGTGGATCACTTTCAACAGCATGTCGATATCATGGAAGTGAAGGCCGGTTGTCGGTTCGTCGAGAATGTACAGGGTGCGTCCCGTATCCCGTTTCGACAGTTCGAGAGACAGTTTCACGCGCTGGGCCTCACCGCCAGACAATGTCGTTGCGCTCTGACCCAGACGGATATAGCCGAGCCCGACATCCAGGAGTGTCTGCAGGCGACGTGCGATGGACGGGACGGCATTGAAGAACTCATGCGCTTCCTCGACCGTCATGTTCAGCACATCGGAAATGTTCTTGTCCTTGTACGTGATTTCCAGCGTTTCCCGGTTATACCGTTTGCCGTGACAGACGTCACAGGGGACGTATACGTCCGGCAAGAAGTGCATTTCAACCTTGATGACGCCGTCGCCCTGACAGGATTCACAGCGGCCGCCTTTGACGTTGAAGGAGAAACGTCCTGCCGTATAACCGCGCTCACGGGCTTGTGGAACACCCGCGAACAGGTCGCGGATCGGCGTGAAGAGGCCGGTATAGGTGGCCGGATTGGAACGGGGAGTCCGGCCGATCGGCGCCTGATTGACGGCAATGACCTTGTCGAAGTGTTCCATCCCTTCGATGGATTCGAAGGGAGCCGGTTCGGTTTGCGAGCCGTAAATATGATGGGAAACGGCTGCGTAAAGCGTATCGTTGACCAGCGTCGATTTGCCAGAACCGGATACGCCGGTCACACAGGTCAGCAGTCCGACCGGCAGTTTCAGCGTGACCTTTTTGAGGTTGTTTCCTGTCGCTCCCTTGATGACAAGCTGTTTGCCGCTATCCTTTTTGACCCGTTTTTTCGGGACAGGAATGGAAAGCGAGCCATTCAAATATTTTGCCGTCAACGATTCTTTTGATTTCAGGATTTCATCGGGCGAACCGCTGGCGACGACATTGCCGCCGTGAACCCCGGCACCGATGCCCATATCGACGATGAAATCGGCTGTGCGTATGGCGTCTTCGTCATGTTCGACGACAATCACCGTGTTGCCGATGTCGCGCAAGTGTTTGAGTGTCGCAATCAACCGGTCGTTGTCACGCTGGTGCAAGCCGATGGATGGCTCATCCAGTACGTACATGACGCCAGTCAGGCCGCTGCCGATTTGCGAGGCGAGACGGATACGCTGCGACTCACCGCCGGAGAGCGTTTCCGCACTGCGGTTCAAAGACAGGTAATCCAGTCCGACATTATTCAAAAAGTGCAGGCGTGAAACGATTTCATTCACGATGCGTGAAGCGATTTCTTTTTTTGCACCCGTCAGAGAAAGCGTTTCGAAATAAGCGAGTGCCTCATTCAGCGGCAAGCGTGTTATTTCGTTGATGGTCCGCGCCTGTTCACCGTCGCCAACTTTGACGAACCGGGCTTCAACGCGCAGTCGAGCTCCATGACAGCTCGGGCATTCCCGTTCATTGATCAGTTTGGACAGGTCTTCACGGACAGCCATCGAATCCGTTTCACGGTACCGCCTTTCAAGATTGTTGACGACGCCTTCAAAGGTATGTTCCCGAACCCAGGGACGTCCATGCCCATTGATGTAAGTGAAGGCGATTTTTTCCTTCCCGGAACCGAACAGAATAACGTTCTTGATATCGTCAGGCAGATCCTCATAGGGTGTTTCGACACTGAAGTGATAATGGTCGGCCAGTGCCTGGAGCATCTGGAAATAGAAAGGATTGCGCCTGTCCCAGCTTTTGATCGCGCCGGAAGCCAGCGGAAGGCTTGGGACAAGGACGATCCGTTTCGGATCGAAAAATTCGATATGGCCCAGCCCGTCGCATTCAGGACACGCGCCCATCGGGTTGTTGAAAGAAAACAGGCGCGGTTCCAGCTCATGGATCGAATAACCGCAAACCGGACAGGCGAACTGGTTTGAAAAGACCTGCTCTTCACCGCTATCCATATCGACTGTCAAGGCACGGCCTTCAGCCAGTCTCAGCGCTGTCTCGAAACTTTCTGCCAGACGCTGTTTGATGTCAGGATTGACACGCACACGGTCGACAACCACATCAATGGTATGTTTCTCGTTCTTTTTCAGTGACGGGATGCTGTCCACGTCGAAAACGGCAGCGGCTTTCGTCCCGCTCTGTACGCGGAAACGGATGTATCCCTGTGCCTGCATCTGCTCGAAGAGGTCGGCATGTTC
>JAEYIG010000156.1 GCA_023409175.1 Pseudomonadota bacterium | reverse complement strand
GCATCCGGTGATATCGCCGGGGACGGCCACTGGCTTGACCTGCTGTACGACAGCTATCTGAACAAGTGGGTCTTGCAGAACCCGGCAAAGGGCGTCGCCATTGATTCCGTCCCGGCAGGGGCCATCTATTATTTTGCCGCCCAGACGGCTCCGGAGGGATATCTTCCGGCCAATGGGGCCGCCATTTCCAGAAGCGTTTATGCCCGTCTGTTTTCCGTAATAGGGACGACGTTCGGGGAAGGGGATGGAGGATTGACCTTTAATTTGCCTGATTTACGGGGTGAATTTTTGAGGGGATGGGATGCCGGACGCAATCTGGATACAGACCGGGCATTTGGAACAACTCAGGGGGATGCCATACGAAATATTACAGGTGGTGTCAGTGTTAAAAATGGTTCAGCTTCTTTTGGTGCTTTTTCCGTCAAGAGTGGTTATGGCGCAGATATAGACAGTGGTTTCTGGACGAATTCATATGGCGATTTTGATGCTTCCCGCGTCGTCCCGACCGCCAATGAAAACCGCCCCCATAACATTGCCCTTTTGGCCTGCATTAAATATTAATGGAAAGAAAAATATGAAAATCGTTTATCATTTTGACGAAAATGGTGCATACTGCGGAGCCTCCGAAGCGTATCGTTCTCCGCTGGAAGACGGTGTATACCTGATCCCGGCGATGGCAACCGAAGTCATGCCACCCGTCTCCGGAACAAACGAATGGCCCGTATGGGAAAGCGGAAAATGGACATTGAAACCGGACTTCCGTGAAAAAGTCTATTGGCTTGATGACGGGACTGAATGTAAAATCGACAGGATCGGCGAAACGTTTCCGGCGGGTGCCCTTTTGGAGAGGCCTATAGCTATTGAAGAAGAAAGAAAAGCCGGTTCCTGGCTGTCGCGCTTTTTCAGATAGCCTTCCATACAGTTTTTAATGGACTGAAGGCAGGGAATGATTGCAACCATTTAGCTTCCCTGCCTTCTGTTTCATTGATGTCACCGTCATGTCATAGCTGACCGAAGAAAAATACCCTGTTAATATTATTCCGGTGGACGAGTTGCGTCCATTTCCTGCAAAAAGGCCTCCCCGGTGGAGGCCTTTTTTTATGGGTTTTCACCGTGCGGGAAAGGGATTCAACCTACCATCCTTTAAACACATCATTCATCCCATTGGAGAAAAACCATGATCGGAACTCAAATTCAAAAACCGGTAAAAGACTACGGAAAATATACGGAAGCGGCACTGTGGTGCAACGCGAACAAGGCCATGATTGAAGACAAGGGCGACTATTACGAAGTCGTCGCATTGCCGGAAGCGACCCTGCAGGAAGTCAGGGATGCGAAACTCGCGGAAATCAATGGTGCCTGCGACAGCATCCTGAAAAATGCGGTCAAAACCTATCCTGATACGGAAGTCATGACATTCGACCAGCAGGTTTCAGAAGCCCGCGCCCATAAGGCCGATCCCTCGGCCGATGTCTCCCTTCTGGCTGCCCTGGCTGCGACAAGAGGCATTGAACTGGCCGATCTGGCCGCCAGGGTGTTGACCAAGTACAAGGCTTATTCCACCTTGTCCGGCGCCGTGATCGGACAGCGCCAGGCACTCGTTGACCAGCTCGGGGCATGTACATCCGTCGAGGAAGTCAATGCCCTGGAAGTCAACATTGTCATGCCGTCGTAAGACCTTTCCAGACAGGCACCATGACCGGACTGGATCATCCATAAACGATTCAGTGCCGGTTCATCCCAATGAAAAGCCCGCAGGTACAATGCGGGCTTTTCCGATTTCGCACCAATAAACACAAATATTCGGGAATATCTTTTCAAACGCTATACCTGGCCGGGAAAGAGAGTCATTCCCGTACGAGTCAGGAGCACATATGACCGGAAACGAATTGCCGGCTGATCCGGAAGCATTAAGAGCGGTTTTGTCGGAAAAACTGCAAAGTGGCGCCGCACGCATGAACGCACACGACGTCCATCTCTCCATCCTACGGGACGAGGTCAAGGCATTGAAAGACGCCAACAAGACACAGGATGAACGCCTTGCCCGCATTGAGGAAAACACCGCAACACTGGTCGATATCTTCAGGGCAGGGGACGGGACCGTCAAGACAGCCAAATGGTTCGGGAAACTGCTGATCTGGGTTGGCAGCCTGTCCTCAGCCGTCTACGCCCTCTATTACGCCATTATCAACTGGCCGCAGAAAGGAGTCTGACATGCATGGCAGCAGCATACGACTTGGCATCGGCGCGCTGGGCATTTCAGCGACCCTGCTCGTCTCGATTGCCCTGGATGAAGGGTACCGGGGAGAGGCCTACAAAGACGCCGTCGGCATACCGACAGTCGGCTATGGCGAAACGAAAGGCGTGACCATGAAAAGCAGGACAACGCCCGATCGTGCACTGGTTCAACTCCTGTCAAGCGCAAACCGCCATGCCAGTGACATTCGTCAATGCATAACCGTTCCGTTATATCAGCATGAATTTGATGCGTACGTTTCACTGGCCTA
>JAEYIG010000116.1 GCA_023409175.1 Pseudomonadota bacterium | reverse complement strand
TCCGCCTCGGAATGGACGACGACAGTTTTTATACCCAACTCGCGGCAGGCACGCTGGATACGCAGTGCAATTTCACCACGATTGGCGATAAGGATTTTTTCAAACATAATTTGGTGACGATTGTTCTGTAAATCGAAAATAACGGCAAATAGAGCAATTTTTGCTCAAATTAAGCGTTTTTAACCAATAACAAACAGCGGTTGGCCGAATTCGACAGGTTCGCCGTTTTCAACAAGGATCTGTTTGATGACGCCGGAAGTCTCTGCCTCGATTTCGTTCAAAAGTTTCATGGCTTCGATAATACAGAGGGTATCACCTTGTTTTACCGGAGAACCAACCTCGACATAAGAAGGATTGCCTGGGGCAGGTGCGCTGTAATATGTGCCAACCATTGGCGATTTGACAACGTGACCGTCCATTACGGTACTTTCGGCAGCCACTTCAGTCGTTACGACAGCAGGAGCGGCCATGCCTTGTGGCATACCTGGAGCCGGCATATATTGTGCTGGCATCGCTGGAGCTTGCATGACAAAAGGCTGGTTCTGAACGGCAGAGTTTTTGGCAATGCGTACTTTGCTTTCGCCTTCGGTTACCTCAAGTTCGGCAATGTCAGATTCTGCCACGAGGTCGATTAAAGTCTTTAATTTACGTAAATCCATAGAAATCCCGCAAAAATGCTGTTAAATGTTGGTAATTAGTATTTGAGTGCTTGTTCGATAGCCATACGATATCCATCCACTCCCATGCCGCATATTACACCTTTTGCAATGGAAGATAGGAAAGAATGATGACGGAAAGGCTCACGTTGATGGATGTTGGAGATGTGAACCTCATAAAAGGGAATGGCGACTCCAGACAAGGCATCCCTTAGGGAAACGCTTGTATGTGTCAATCCACCCGGGTTGATGACAATGGCATCGATATTTTCCTGGCGCGCCTGATGGATACGATCGATCAGGTCTCCTTCGTGGTTGCTTTGGAAACTGGCAAATTGCCCTCCGGCTGTTTCGACCTGTAATTTGGCAGACGCAACAATATCGTCCAGAGTCGTTTTTCCGTAAACGTCCGGTTCTCTTGTGCCAAGCAGATTCAGATTCGGGCCGTTCAGCAGAAGTATTTTTTTTGCCATGGCTTTTAAAATTGCTTTTTAATTGGATTTTCAGCATTTTGCCGTCAAATGTCTGAAAGAGGCAAGGAAAAACGCTTGAAATATCAAAAATTATTCATTTCCTGAGCCATTGCTCCCGCCAATCAATTGCTGTAATTCACCCACATTGGCACGGGCAAAATTGGTGCCGAAAAGTTTGGCCGATTTCCGGATATCGTCAGATGCATAGACGGTCAGATGGGCTATTTCGTTATGCCACATAAAATGGATTGTCTCTATAACGTGGCCTTTGCCTCGAAAATGAGGCAATTCCGAGACATCGAAATCAATTCCCATATTCAAAAGGAAAATTTCAACGTCTTTTACATTGTCAGTAAATAACTGAAGATGTATGTCGGTGTGTTCTCCTCCTGTCCCATTTAATATGGCGCCCGTAATGTAGGGGTTGAACTCTTCGAGTTCTTTCATTAATTTCAGTGAAAGTGTGCGTAAGTGCAACAATCTTGCCGGTTGAGAATCGGCAAGAAATAGCTCGTTGTACAGTTTGACTTCTTTTTCAATCGCTAAATTGTCCGGGAGAATTTCTCCCGTAACCCTGCTATTTCCCAATATTTGTCTGGCTGCCTTGCGTTTGGCGACATCGTAACTGGTCCCTTCCTCTGCTATCATGCGAGCGGCGGCTATAGCGATTTCCTGTCGCAAATTGGCAATGTCGATTAAGCGGTTGATTGTCATGTTTGAGTAAATTCCGGCGAAAACGTCCAGGTATCGTATAAAATTTTCTGAACTAATTATTTGATCGAAGCATTATGCATATTCATATCCTAGGTATTTGCGGAACCTTCATGGGAGGGGTCGCTGTTTTGGCAAAAGCGGCAGGGCATACAGTAACCGGTTGCGATTCGAATGTCTATCCGCCAATGAGTACGCAATTGCAGGAGCAGGGCATTGAGCTTATTAATGGCTATGATGAGAAACAGATTGAATTGAAGCCGGATTTGTTTGTTATCGGAAATGTCGTTTCAAGAGGCAATCCTCTTATGGAGGCCATATTGAATCGCGGGCTTCCTTATATTTCTGGACCCCAATGGATCGGAGAGCACATTTTAAATGATAAATGGGTCCTTGGTGTGGCCGGGACACATGGCAAAACGACAACGACCTCCATGCTGGCATGGTTGCTGGAAGACGGGGGCTATTCGCCGGGATTTCTGATTGGTGGCGTTCCATTGAATTTCGGTGTTTCCGCACGTTTGCACGGAGAAAAGGAATCCTCTTTCTTTGTGATTGAGGCGGATGAGTACGACACGGCTTTCTTCGATAAAAGAAGCAAGTTCGTTCACTACCGTCCGAAAACGGCCATCCTGAACAATCTGGAATATGACCACGCGGATATCTTTTCCGATCTGAATGCCATTGAAACCCAATTTCATCATCTGGTCAGGACAGTGGCGGGAAATGGACGGGTGATCGTCAATAAACGTGAACCGGCTTTGGAAAGAGTTGTCCAGCGTGGATGCTGGAGTGAAAAAGAATGGTTTGGTGTTGAAGGAAACGATTCGTGGTCTATGAAAGAAAAAGACAACGGAGACTTTGACGTGTTTTTCGGGGGGCAGTATCAGGGAACGGTTCAATGGGATCTGACGGGTGAACACAATCGCCTGAATGCGTTGGCCGCCATTGCGGCAGCCCGACATGTCGGCATCAGACCCGAACAAGCGATCGAGTCGCTTTCCCGATTCAAAAACGTCAAAAGACGCATGGAATGCCGGGGAAATGTGGCAGGCGTTACGGTATATGACGATTTTGCGCATCATCCAACAGCAATTGCCACAACGATAGCCGGTCTGA
>JAEYIG010000098.1 GCA_023409175.1 Pseudomonadota bacterium | reverse complement strand
TCCCCAACCTGCCTCGAAAAAGAATAGGTCAGGTCACCGGTTCCACCAGCGATATCCAGGACCCTGAATCCTTCTTTCACACCAGCCTGCGAAACGGCAAACGCTTTCCACAAGCGGTGCATCCCCCCCGACATCAGGTCATTCATCAGATCGTAATGGTTGGCAACGTGATTGAATACCTCGGCGACCTTCTCCGATTTTTCATCTTCGTTAATTTTTTGATAACCGAAATGGGTCAGTTTTGTCATGACAGCCGTAATCTACTTAAATTGTTTTTCAAGAGCCTGACGAAGCCCTTCCTTGAGGGAGGATGCTCTTGCCATTCTGTCGCTTATCGCCTTTTCATCTGTCTGACGTTTTTGAGCAGACCAGATGGAATCGGGAAAATTCCTGTCGTTTTCAAAACGGGGAATGACGTGCCAGTGAAGATGGGGCACCATATTGCCAAGAGAAGCCAGGTTGATCTTGTCTGCCTGCATCACTTCCCTGACGACTTTTTCAACCGTCCAGACCACATTCATCAACTCGAGCCTGTCGGCCTCGGAAAGATCCGTCATTTCACGAATATGTCCGTTCCAGATGACCCTGCAAAACCCCGGATAATCCTTGTCGTCGACCTGAATCACCCGCCATTTTTCGTTTGAAAAAACCGACTCTTCCTGTCTGGACGAACACAACCCACAATCATTTTCCATTTTTGAATTTTTTCCTGCCATCATCCCAGAAGACGTGCAAATTCGCGCCAGGTCTCATTGGGAATGTATAACAATAACCAGGTCATTAAAAGATAACGCACAAATTTGCCGATCGTCATATACCCCACACAGGGCCAGAAAGGCAATTTCAGCCAGCCGCCCAGGGTACAGAGGGGGTCGCCGATCCCGGGCATCCATCCCAGCAACATGGTTTTGGCGCCGTATTTTTCCAGCCAGCCGAACCATCGCGTTTTTCTTTCCTTCGCAAAGGCTTCCTTGGCTCCGTATCCTATCCAGTAATTCAGGATACCGCCAAGCGTGTTGCCGATCGTAGCGACTATCATCACCGGCCAGAACATGGAAGGAGCAGAAGCGACAACGGCAAATACGGCCGGTTCCGACCCCATGGGCAACAGTGTCGCCGAAACAAAACAGATGATAAAGACCGAAGTCAACCCGATTTCGGGAATGGCCAGATACGACATTAACCAGTGAACGGCAGATTCGATCATTGTATAAAAATTCCAGTTGTTTCCATCGAATACCGTCGACGATCCGATGACGCCGTGACAAACACCGGCAAGGATACGAGAAAAAAAACAAGGGTACCTGTAACGCGGATTATAATGTTGCGTAAAATTACAAGCCTTGTCCAGCATCATTATGACTGATTACTTAAAAAAAATTCTCACCGCCCGCGTATACGACGTCGCCGTTGAATCCCCTCTTGAATTCGCCCCCAACCTTTCCTCACGGATGGATAACCGCATTCTCCTGAAACGCGAAGACGTACAAAGCGTTTTCAGTTTCAAATTACGGGGCGCCTATAACAAGATGGCCCATCTTTCCCCGGAACAGCTGGCCAATGGCGTCATCTGCGCATCGGCCGGAAACCACGCGCAGGGCGTTGCCCTGTCGGCCAAACGCCTTGGATGCAAAGCGATCATTGCAATGCCGACGACGACCCCTCCCTTAAAGATCGAGGCCGTCAAGGCACATGGTGGCGACAACGTGGAAATCGTCCTTCACGGCGATTCGTTTTCGGATACCTGTGAACATGCTGTCATGCTCGAAAAGAAACACCATCTGACATTCATCCACCCTTTTGACGATCCGGACGTGATTGCCGGGCAGGGGACGATCGGGATGGAAATTCTCCGGCAGCATTCAAAACCCATCCATGCGATCTTCGTTCCTGTTGGAGGGGGAGGGCTGATTGCCGGAATCGCAGCATACGTCAAGCAGATCCGGCCGGAAATCAGGGTCATCGGCGTTGAAACGGCAGATTCCTGCGCCATGAAACAAAGCCTTGAATCGGGCAACCGGGTCAGCCTGCCTGACGTAGGCCTTTTCTCGGACGGCACGGCCGTCAAACTGGTTGGTGAAGAGACTTTCCGCATCTCGAAAGATAACGTCGACGAAATCGTTCTCGTCGATACGGACGACGTGTGCGCCGCCATCAAGGACGTCTTCCTTGACACCCGCAGCATTCTTGAACCGGCAGGAGCGCTGGCGGTTGCCGGCATCAAAAACTATATCGAACAAAACGGGGAAGCCGGTCACCCATTGAAGGGCGAAACCATGGTTGCCGTGACTTCCGGTGCCAACATGAACTTCGACCGTTTGCGTTTTGTCGCTGAACGGGCTGATGTCGGTGAAAACAGGGAAGCCGTTCTCGCCGTTACCATTCCCGAAGAACGCGGCAGTTTCAAACGTTTCTGTGAACTGATCGGGAGAAGACACGTCACTGAATTCAATTACCGTATCAGCGATGAAAAAGCGGCACACGTTTTCGTCGGCGTCGAAGTCAAGAACCGCAGGGAAAAGAAGGAAATCATCGACACGCTTGAGCAAAACCATTACAGGACGATAGATTTGAGCGACGATGAACTCGGCAAGCTCCATATCCGTTACATGGTCGGAGGCAAGAGCCCGTTCGCGAAAAATGAATTGCTGTACCGTTTCGAATTCCCTGAACGTCCCGGCGCCCTGATGCGTTTCCTGTCTTCGATGGCTCCCGATTGGAATATCAGCCTCTTCCATTACCGCAATCATGGCGCTGATTATGGCCGTGTGCTGGTTGGATTGCAGGTTCCGGAAAAAGATATGAACGCATTCGACGAATTCCTTTCCAATGTGGGTTATCCTCATTGGGACGAAAGCGATAATCCTGTTTATCGCTTATTCCTGTAAACGCCCATTTTTCGGATTGCCTTATGACATCCAGAGACAACATGAAAAATTCACCGCTCGGACAATCGACGACGTATCCCACCGAGTATGACGCATCCCTGCTGTTTCCGATCGAACGCAAACCCATGCGCGAAAAACTGGGCATTACCGGCTCGCTCCCTTTTTTCGGGCTCGATTTCTGGAACGCCTATGAGCTTTCATGGCTGAATCTCCGGGGAAAACCGCAAGTCGGGATCATGAATTTTTCCGTTTCAGCCGATTCACCCAATATCGTCGAATCGAAATCGCTGAAGCTGTACCTCAATTCATTCACCCAGACCCGGATGGATGAGGTCGGCGATTTGATCCAGATTCTCCGGACCGACCTCTCCGACGCATTCGGATCGTCTGTTCAGGTTTCGATCAGGCAACCCGACGTCTTTCCCGCCACAAAACTTGAAGAACTGAATGGATTGTCACTGGACAGGCTGGATATCGGAGTAGACAAATACACGCCTGATCCTTCTTTTTTGAAAAGCAATGGTGAAGAGTTCCCGGTCGAAGAAACACTCGTGTCCAACCTGTTGAAAACGAACTGTCCTGTCACAGGACAGCCGGACTGGGCCAGCCTGCAGATTCATTATGTCGGGCCGCAGATCGATCAGGAAGGATTGCTGAAATACATCATCAGCCTGCGCTCGTCTGAAGATTTTCACGAACAGTGTGTCGAACGGATTTTCATGGACATCCTGAAAATGTGCAAACCGCAGAACCTGACGGTTTATGCGCGATACACGCGACGTGGAGGGATCGACATCAATCCCTGGCGAAGCAATTTCACATCCGGGAAAAGGCCCCAAACCCTAAGACATGCCCGTCAGTAAAGCCATTGCCGGAAAGCTTTGCGTTTTGAGAAACGACATGTCCTGTATCGACAGACACGTTTTATAATTCATTTCACTTTAATACCGGATTATTTATGGTTACGAATCTTTCCAAAATCCTGCCACCCGAAAACGTTCTCCTCGATCTGGAAGTATCGAGCAAAAAACGGGTATTCGAACAGGCAGGCCTTATTTTCGAAAACAATTTCGGTATTGCGCGTTCAGTCGTGACTGACAATCTTTTTGCACGGGAAAGCCTTGGTACGACAGGTTTGGGATATGGCGTCGCCGTTCCGCACGGCCGGATCGAAGGGTTGAAATTGCCCATAGCGGCCTTCGTAAGATTGTCGAAACCGATCCCTTTCGAGGCTCCAGACGGGAAACCCGTCAATCTCCTTTTTTTCCTGCTGATACCGCACAACGTAACCCAGCAGCACCTCGAAATCCTGTCGGAAATCGCCGCCATGTTTTCCGACGGCACGTGTCGCACGTTTTTATCGAATGAACCGGATCCGGAACGGATTCACGATGCCATCGTAAACTGGAAACCCGGACAGCAGCTTCCATCCTGAGTTCAACCCATAACGGACAATGCCATGTCGACACCCATCTCCCTGACAATACAGCGTTTGTATGCGAACAACCGGGACGCTCTGAAATTAACGTGGTTTGCCGGTCTTGATGGTGGGAACAGGCAGGTTTCCAGCGGCAGCGGGCTGGCTGCAGACCAAGTCGGGCATCTTAACCTGATCCATCCGATGCGCATTCAGGTTTTCGGCCGTCAGGAAATTACCTATTACGAAAGACTGTCACCGGAATCCCGCGCCTACCTGGTTCATGAAATTGCCGATTGCAATCCTCCAGCCCTGATCATTGCCCGCGATCTGGATGTTCCTCCGGACATCCATGCGATCTGCAACGAAAACAACATCCCTTTATTTACGACCCCACTCTCGGCTGCCGAGGTGATCGACTACCTGCGGGTTTACCTTTCCAAGCAGCTCGCCCTCCGGATCATCATGCATGGCGTATTCATGGACGTTCTTGGCGTTGGCGTCCTGATCACCGGCGATTCGGGTCTGGGCAAAAGCGAACTGGGCCTGGAACTGATTACCCGAAACCACGGCCTCGTCGCTGACGATGCCGTCGAATTCTCGCGGATCGCACCGAATGTCATCGAAGGGCGGGCGCCAATGCTCCTTCAAAACCTGCTGGAAGTGCGTGGACTTGGACTGCTGGACATCCGCGCCATTTTCGGGGAAACGGCAGTCCGGAGAAAAATGCAGTTAAAACTCATCGTTCACCTCACACGCATGAGAACGGGTGATGAAGATATCGACCGCTTGCCGATTCATTCCCCGACGCAGGAAGTTCTCGGGCTTCCTATCCGGAAAACAGTCATTCCTGTCGCTGCCGGCCGGAATATCGCCGTATTGCTGGAAGCGGCAGTCCGCAATACCATTATGCAATTGCGCGGGTTCAACACCATGGAAGAATTCATGGAGCGTCAGAGAAAAGCGATGATGAAAGACGAACCCCTTTAGTCAAAGGCTCCTTTTTACTGAGTCAATGTGGTAGGCTGTCGGAAGTGGGATGACTTTCATTTCGAACGCTATATAGCATGCAAATCATTATCATCACCGGTATATCGGGCTCCGGAAAATCAGTCGCTCTGAACGCACTGGAAGACGCCGGTTATTTTTGTGTCGATAACCTTCCCCCTGTCCTCCTGCCGAAACTGGTCGAGACCAGGCTGGAAGACAACGAGGACAAACTGGCCGTTGCCGTCGACTCCAGAAGTGCCGCCTCATTGGCCGAGCTTCCAAAAAGCGTTGCCGAACTCAAGGAACAGGGACACAACGTGCACGTCCTCTTCCTGACGGCCGATGACCATTCGCTGATAACCCGTTTTTCCGAAACAAGACGAAGCCATCCCCTGTCCCATCGGCTGCCAAAAGGAACTTCTTTAACCGACGACCGCACGCTGGTTGAAGCCATCCGGGAAGAACGTGCCATGATGTCCGACATCCAGATGATCGGTCAGGTTATCGACACGTCCAATTCCAACTCCAACCAATTACGCAATCGGGTCAAGGAACTGGTTGAAATCGAACAATCGCCATTGACGCTCCATTTTGAGTCTTTCGGTTTCAAATTCGGCGTCCCCCTGGATGCAGATATCATTTTCGACGTGCGGAGCCTGCCAAACCCTTATTACGACATGCGCCTGAGGCCATTGACAGGCAAGGACAAGGCCGTGAAGGAATTTCTGGAGTCTCAACCGGATGTAGGCGAATTGCTGAAGGACATTCGCGAATTCGTCGAAAAATGGCTTCCGTCGTTCCGTCGGGATAACCGCAGCTATCTGACGGTCGCCCTTGGGTGCACGGGAGGACAACACCGTTCAGTCTACATGGTGGAACAGCTCGCCAGATATTTCGGGAAGAACGAACAGGTCGTTACCCGTCACAGGGAACTGGCTGGCTCCAGATAAATCAATCGGCCAGTTTCAGTACCTGCTGACGCAAGGAGTCACTCAATAATTTCCTGACCGGCGCGGGTAGTGGCGCCTCGGCAAGTTTATTCATGTCATACCAGACATAATCCCCTTCCTCGACCCGCAAATGGCGTTTTTCAAGACCGATCAGACAAGGTGTTATCTGAAGGCGGAAGTGTGAAAAAATGTGTGTAAAAGGTTCCAGAAACTGAAAAGAGGCTGTTTTTCCAAAAGATGCCGCCCGCGATTTCAATCGGGACATCTCTATTGTTCCCTCATCATTTCCGTAAGGCAACTCAAGCTCTGGCAGGGAAAGGAGGCCTCCCCAGATGCCGATTTCCGGTCTTTTTTCCAGCAAAACCTTTCCGTCCGAGAGCACTACCAGCATGACCGTTTTTCTGGTTGGAGAAATTTTTTTCGTCTTTTTGGCCGGCAATTCGCTGATCCTGTTTTCAGACAGTGCAACACAGGAAGTTGAAAAGGGACATATCGCACAATCCGGCCTGCTTCTGACACATACCGTCGCACCCAGATCCATCAGCCCCTGCGTATAGGATTCAAGATCGGACTCCGGTAACAGTTCATAGGCCAGTTTCCAGAGTTTCTCCTTCGCCGTTTTATCACTTGCCTGCTCGGAAATGCCGAAAATACGGGAGAAAACACGCACGACATTGCCATCCAGAATGGCGGCACGCACACCCGCAGAAAAAACGGCGATTGCCGCCGCGGTAGACTGGCCTATCCCGGGCAAATCCTCCAAAAGGGCGGGGTCCGATGGAAAGATTCCCCTGTGCTCTTCGACGACTATCCGGGCACAACGATGAAGATTTCTCGCCCTTGAGTAATATCCCAGTCCACTCCAGTATGACATCACTTCTTCGGATTCGGCATTTGCCAATGAGAATACATCCGGAAAACGATCCAGAAAACGCAGATAATAAGGAATGACCGTCGCTACCTGCGTTTGCTGCAGCATGATTTCAGACAGCCAGATACGGTAGGCATTTCGGGTATTCTGCCATGGAAGCGCATGCCTTCCATGCTGTTTCTGCCAGGCGACCAGCGTTTGCGCAAAGGGAATGGAAGAAGTGACAAGAGCACCAGATTCAGGCATATTTTCTTTAATCATATAAAAAACGGTAATCGTCGTGCCGATCATTTGCGATTTGGTCAAGCCGGCAACACAATTTTACAAATCGACATTCCCGTATGTTATAGAATGCTTCCAAAAGTATCCAATGGAACTGCATTCCGGTTTTATCCAGCCACTCATTTTCAACACCAAAATGAAAAACATTTTTTCCCATCTATTGAAAAGAACGGGACTTCTCACCGTCATTTTAATCACAATCGGCCTGACGGGTTGTTCCACTATCCAATCCATCACCCCTACCAGCCTTTTCAATTGGGACAGTGCCCGCAAATGCGTGGATAAAGTCAGTATCAAGGGACGCTTTTCCATCCAGTACAAACTCGACGACCGCGACGAATCCCTTCACGGAAAATTCAGTTGGGAGCAAACTCCGGATTTGACCATCGTGACATTACAGTCCCCACTCGGCCAGACGATGGCGAAAATAGATGTGAAACCAAGCATGACAACTTTCTTTGCCCCCAATCGTGCACCGCAAAGCGCCCCTGACGCAGAAGAACTGATCAAATCCCAGCTTGGCTGGACATTACCGGTTTCCGGAATGAAAGGGTGGTTGCAGGGTTGTGCAACGGATTCCCGGGGAAAACCCTTTATCGCCACGCCAAAAGCGACACATGTCATCACGCAGGATGGCTGGCAGATCAATTACCCGGACTGGATCGAAGGGCCTACGATGCCACTTCCCAAACGCATTGATATGGTCAAGGAAAACAGGGGTGCCAGAAACGGTGTCGACATCAACATGAAACTGGTCATTGATGAATGGAATTTTTAAACGTTGACGGCCATGTCGAAACCTTTTTTACATAATTGTCCTGCACCTGCCAAGCTCAATCTTTTTTTACATGTCATCGGCCGGAGACCGGACGGATACCATTTGCTGCAAAGCGTTTTCCAGTTGATCGACCTTTGCGATTATCTTCATTTCGACTCCAGGGATGACGGGCAAATCAGGCGTCTCACCGGAAACGAACAGGTACCGGAAGAAGACGATCTGGTCATTCGGGCGGCAAAACTGCTACAAAAGGCCGCCATGGAGCGTGATCCGGATCGACTTTTCGGCGCCGATATCGGAATCGAAAAAAACATTCCCATGGGCGGGGGCCTCGGCGGTGGGTCTTCTGACGCGGCAACGGCCCTGCTTGTCCTTAACGTGCTCTGGGACTGTGGTTTCAGCAAGGAAGAACTGATGGCACTGGGCGTGCAACTCGGCGCAGACGTTCCTTTTTTCATATTCGGGGAAAATGCTTATGCAGAAGGCATAGGCGAAAAACTCTTGCCGCTAAAGACACCTGAAGGGTGCTTCGTTGTCGTCAAACCACCTGTTTCCGTACCGACCGTCGAGATATTTCGTTCCAAAGAATTGACAAGGGACACGGAACCCATCAAAATAGCGGACTTTCCCGGCGTTTATAAAAATTTACCCCATTTCGGTAAAAATGATTTGCAGCCCGTAGCTATAAATCTTTTTCCTGAAATTGCCGCGGCTCTCGAAGCGCTTGGCCAATATGGGGAAGCCCGAATGACCGGTTCCGGAGCGTGTGTTTTCGCCCGGTTCGGAAATGAAACGGAAGCTGAAGAAGTGGCTGCCAGCCTCTCGGGCAAATGGGAAATCCGGACAGCCAGAAGTTTACAAACTCATCCGCTTGAAGCCTTGTTGGGTCGTAAAAGCGAATGATGTCGTTTTTTTTCAATGCTCGGTTATAATACCGTACACTGAAATTCAGCAGGGGAATCGCCAAGTTGGTTAAGGCACAGGATTTTGATTCCTGCATGCGAAGGTTCGAATCCTTCTTCCCCTGCCATCCCTTTTGCAACGCCCGCCGCCAGGCGTGCAACACTGATTGTCGGCAAGTACACAACGGGATTCGTTAAACGTTATGTGACTTTTAACCCAGTAACGAGAATGTCGCAGGAAATCCATGTCCGACAATAACTTAATGATTTTCACCGGCAATGCCAATCCGGCTTTGGCCGCCCAGGTAGCCAGCAAACTTGGCATTCCCCTCGGTAAAGCATTCGTTTCCAAATTCTCTGACGGTGAAACCACTGTCGAAATCAATGAAAACGTCCGCGGCAAGGATGTCTTCGTCATCCAGTCCACCTGCGCTCCCACCAACGATAACCT
>JAEYIG010000086.1 GCA_023409175.1 Pseudomonadota bacterium | reverse complement strand
TGGTTTCCGGTTTCGACCGTTACTATCAGATTACGAAATGTTTCCGTGATGAAGATTTGCGTGCAGACCGCCAGCCGGAATTCACCCAGATCGACTGCGAAATGTCGTTTGTCGATGAACAGGAAATTCGTGACCTGTTTGAAAACATGATCCGTGGCATCTTCAAAAAGACGATGGACGTTGAATTGCCGAACCCGTTCCCGGTCATGACGCATGAACTGGCTATGGCAAAATACGGCTCAGACAAACCTGACCTGCGTGTCAAGCTGGAATTCACCGAGCTGACGGATGTCATGAAAGACGTGCCGTTCAAGGTCTTTGCCAATGCGGCCAACATGCAGGGCGGTCGTGTGGTAGCCCTTCTTGTTCCTGGCGGTTCCGCTGAAGGTTCCGGCATGCCACGTTCGGAAATCGATTCCTATACCCAGTTTGTTGGCATTTATGGTGCAAAAGGTCTGGCTTATATCCGCGTCAATGATATCGAAAAAGGTGCAGCCGGCCTGCAATCACCGATCGTCAAGAACCTGACGGATGAAGCGATCAAACAGATTCTGGAACGTACTGGCGCCAGGAATGGCGATCTGATTTTCTTCGGCGCAGACAAGTCACGTGTCGTCAACGATGCCATGGGCGCTTTGAGAATCAAGATCGGCCATTCCGAATTCGGCCATGCCAACGGGTTGTTTGACGATGCATGGAAACCATTGTGGGTTGTCGATTTCCCGATGTTCGAATACAGCGAAAGCGACAACCGCTGGACAGCCTGCCACCACCCGTTCACGTCACCAAAAGACGGCCACGAAGATTATCTCGAAACCGATCCGGGCCGTTGCCGTGCCAAGGCTTACGACATGGTTCTGAATGGCTGGGAACTGGGTGGCGGTTCGATCCGTATTCACAAGGAAGAAGTTCAGAGCAAGGTTTTCAGAGCCCTGAAGATCAGCGATGCCGAAGCACAGGAAAAATTCGGCTTCCTGCTGGATGCGCTCCAGTATGGCGCGCCTCCACATGGTGGTCTGGCATTCGGTCTGGATCGTCTGGTTACCCTGATGACCCGTTCCGATTCCATCCGTGACGTTATTGCGTTCCCGAAAACACAGCGTGCACAATGTCTGTTGACGCAGGCACCATCTCCTGTTGGAGAAAAGCAGCTGCAGGAACTGCATATCCGATTGAGAAAAATAGAAACGACTCAACCAGCCTAAATAAAGGGAAAGGGAGCGTTTACCGCTCCCTTGTTTCATTTTGAACGTGACATATAAAATTCCACAATCGGTTCTGGTCGTCATTTACACGAAAGAACTGGACGTCTTGCTGATAGAACGTGCGGACCGGCCCGGTTTCTGGCAATCGGTGACGGGTTCGCGGGATTCGCTTTCGGAACCGCTTGTTCAGACGGCCGTCAGGGAAGTGTTTGAAGAGACTGGTATCAAAATTGTCGAGACAGTCCGGAGTGTTTCGGATCACGAGGTGTCGCTGGATTGTCTTGAAGACTGGAAAATTGATAATGTCTTTGAAATTTTTTCGGTCTGGAGGCATCGATTCGCGCCCGGTGTGACAGAGAATACTGAACATGTTTTCGGTTTGCAGGTTCCGGAAAAATTTCCGGTCGTTCTTGCTCCAAGGGAACACCTGAATTCGATATGGCTGCCATACAAGGATGCGGCGGAAAAATGTTTTTCCCATACCAATAAGGACGCCATTTTGCATTTGCCGGAACATGTCAGGCGAACCATATAGTCTTTGAAAGATGAAAAAAAGCCAGCTTCATTGAAGCTGGCTTTTTTGTGATGAAGCGGGAATTACTGGATCTTCGCTGCTTTCAGCAGACCCATCTGGTACTGTTCCCATTTCCTGTTTTCCATATCGGCTTTCAGTTGAGGTTTCACCTGGGCGAAAGTCGGTGTTTTAACTGGCCGCATATCGACAACCTTGATGATGTGGTAGCCGACCTGGGTTTGAATCGGAGTCTGGCTTATCTGACCCTTTTTCAGCGATACCAGTGCATCAGCGAATGGTTTTGGCAGATAGGAAGGCATTCCCCAACCCATATCACCGCCTCTGGCGCCGGATTGCTTGTCAAGAGACTTTTGCTCTGCCAGTTTCTCAAAACTGGTTCCCTTTTTGCCTAACTGCTTGATGATGCCGTCCGCAGTAGCCTTGTCTTTGACAACGATCTGTTTGACATGGTATTCCTGCTGGCCTTTTTGCATTTTGGCAATCTGGTCGTATTCAGCCTTGACTTCATTGTCGCTGACTGGATTTTTCTCGATGTAATTCGTTCTCAGCGCTCTGATCAATGTATAACGTCTGTTCCTTTCCATCTCCTTTTTTACTGCGTCGGTCGATGCCAGGTTCTGTTTTTCAGCTTCTTGCAATAATACTTCGCCCACGATAAGCTGGGTTTTGATACTGTTTCTCAATTCAGGAGTGTCTTTTTCGCCCTGTCTGACGGCATCCCTGACCGCGTCATCCGAATAGGAAGACGGGATGGCCTGCCCATTTACGACCGCCACATTGGCCGCCAGAGCAGAAAAGGATACAAAGGAAAGCGACAAGGCGCTTAAAACCAGAGCTTTTTTAATCATAAGAGTTCCTAGTTAAGTCAATACAGTGAGAAAATATAGAATGAAATTTCAAGGCAATTTCATTTTGTTTCAAAAAATTACAAAAGTGTTGAATTGAAGCCCAATCTTTTTACTATACCTTTTTTTTATCCATTTTAGAAAAAAGATTGGGGATCATAAAACCATTTGAATATTTTCCATTATTGGTTTTTTTGCTTTATTTAAAAAAAGAATTATGCGAATCAGTAAAATAATTCCTGAAATAATCTGATTTTTTTGACATGTCCATCTTTAACCGGTTCCATCAATCATTGCTGATATTGTTAATCGGGTTTGTTTTGCCTTTTGCACAGGCAGCTGATTCAAACAAGGTTCTGCATTACGTTTTTCCTGCAGCCGAAACGGGATTCGATCCGGCTGTTGCGCACGATATGTATTCAGGTCAGGTCATCAGGTCGATCTTTGAAACCCTTTATGCCTATGATTATATGGCGAGGCCGGCAAAACTCGTTCCTTCCACGGCCGCATCCTTGCCGGTGGTGAGCAATCATGGCAAAACGTATACCTTCACACTGAAAAAAGGCATTTATTTTACGGATGATCCCGTCTTTGGCGGAAAAAAGCGGGAATTGACGGCTTCCGACTATATCTATTCCTTGAAACGTCTGATGGACCCCAGTGTGCGATCGACCTGGGGCTGGCTGCTGGAAGGGAAAGTGGCAGGGTTGGATGCATTGGCCAGACAGTCAAAAAAGATGGGACGGCTTGACTATGCAAAACCGGTAAAAGGACTGGAACTGGTTGACAGGTATACCTTTAGAATTCATCTGAGCAAGCCGGATTACAACCTGACGCATATCCTCGCCCATTATCCGACCAGTGCGGTTGCACGGGAAATTGTCGAAAAATACAGGGACGGTAACGGCCAGATCATGGCCCATCCGGTGGGAACGGGCCCGTATGTCCTGACCGAATGGCAACGTGGCTCGAAAATGGTTCTTGAAGCCAATCCGGGTTACAGGGGATTCATCTGGAATTTTGCGGCTGGAAACGATCCGGAAGACAAACGGATTGTCGAAGAGATGTCTGGCAAGCAAATGCCGCAAATAGGACGTGTTGAGATAACCGTCATTCCGGAAGACCAGTCGAGATGGCTGGCGTTTGAAAACCGTGAAATCGACTTGTTCAACCTGGATGGGCCATTGGCTCCACGAGCATTGGAAAAAGGGCATTTACGGCCGGAACTGGCATCGAAAGGCGTCCGGCTTTCACGTATCATCGAACCTGAACTGTCCCAGTTTTATTTCAATATGCAAAATCCGGTTGTCGGTGGCCTGTCGAAAGAGAAAATTGCCTTGAGACGTGCGATTGCCATGGCGCATAACGTCAAAGAGGAAATCAATGTCGTCTGGAACGGAGAAGCCATCCCGCTGGAATATCCCATTCCTCCCGGTATTGTCGGGCATGATGCCAAATATAAAAGCAGTATCCGGTATGAGCCGAAAATCGCGAACGCGTTGCTGGACAAGTTCGGATACGTAAAAGGAGCGGACGGCTACCGGCGGCTTCCTGACGGCAAGCCTCTGGTGATCGTTTTTTCTGCGCGTGCGGATTCCACAGGACAGCAACAGCTTGAGATGTGGAAAAAAACGTTCGATAAACTCGGTATCAGAATGCAGAGCGACAAGCGGCTATTCCCGGACTTGCTGAAAGCGGAAAAGCAGTGCCGTCTGATGATGCGGACGAGCCCGTGGATCGCCGATTATCCTGATGGCAGCAATTTCATGCAGTTGTTTTATGGGCCGCATACCGGGCAAAGCAATAACGGTTGCATGAAAATTCCCCAGTATGACCGGCTTTATGAGCAATCCGTGGCGTTGCCTGAGGGACGGGAACGGGATCTGCTTTATCACAAGATGACGCGCATTCTGGAAGTCTATGCGCCGACGCGGATTGGGTATGCCCGGTACAGAAATATGCTCTTGCAGCCTTACGTGATCGGTTACAAGAAGCATCCAGTCATGCATAATGAATGGGTATATATCGATATCGACAATGACAAAAGGTGAGTTTGCCGTTATAACGGTCAATTATCGCCTGTCCGAACCTGATGAGTTTTAGAAACCATGAAGAAAAAAGGTCCTGTTTTCAAGTCTCTGGTCTGTGCCGTTTCCCTGGCATTGACTGTTTCACTTCCGGTATTGGCTTCTGGCGATCGTCCTGTTTTGCGTTTGCCGTCTGCCGATGAGATCGGGTCGCGTTGCCAGCAGGGGCTGAGCGATTTGAACCAGCAGATTTCGGCACTTGAAAAAATCCAGCCGCAATCTGAAGCAGGAGCGGCCGAATTCCTGAAGGGTTGGAACCGACTTCAGATTGATGTTGAAAACCTGCAGGGGCCTATGGCGCTATTGAGCCAGGTTTCACCAGATGCCAATGTGCGCAAAAATGCCGATGCCTGTTCCATGAATATGCAGGGCTTCATTACGGATATGTTCCAGAATGAAAAGCTTTACCGGAACATGCGCATCATGCGTGTGAATGACGACGAGGAGCGGAAACTCCGTCAGGATATCGTCAGTGCTTATGAAGATGCCGGTGTATCGCTTTCGGCTGACAAACGCAAGCGCGTCAAACAGATACTGTCCAGACTGACAGAAATCGACCAGGAATTCTCCAGGAATATTCGCGAAAACAAGGAAAAACTGGTTTTCACTCCTGAAGAAATGCAAGGTATGTCGAAGGAATACCTTGCCAATATCCCGAAAGACGGCAAAGGCAATTACCTGTTGGGCTTTTCCTATCCGGAATACATTCCGTTCATGCAATATGCCGATAACGACAAGGCACGGGAACGGTATCGTTTTGCGTTCATCAACCGGGGTACGCCCGCGAATATCCAGCTGTTGCAGGAAGCGGTCAATCTGAGACATGAAATGGCCGTGCTTTCAGGCTATCGAAGTTATGCTGATTTTGCATTGCGCAGGAGGATGGCGAAAAAACCGGGGCCGGTCAATTCGTTTCTGGACAACGTGCAGAACATTGTGGTCCCGGCCGAAAAGAAGGAACTCGATGAATTGCGGGCTTTCAAGGCAAAATCCCGTGGCATTCTTTTTTCCGAGTCTGAAATCAAGCACTGGGATACCAATTACTGGCAGCAAAGGGTCAAGGAATCGCGCTATAACATCGACCAGAACGCGTTGAGGCAGTATTTCCCGACACAGGCATCAATGGATTGGGTAATGGGATTGTCGAGCAAGTTGTATGGCATTGAATTCAAGAAGGCCGATGTGCCTGTCTGGAATTCGGACGTTGTCTATTATGATGTGATCGACAAGGCCTCCGGCAAACAGATCGGTGGTATCTATCTCGATATTTTCCCGAGAGAAGGCAAATACGGACATGCC
>JAEYIG010000082.1 GCA_023409175.1 Pseudomonadota bacterium | reverse complement strand
CATCCAGCATATCCCTGCCACTTTTTTCAGCCGTGAATTCCGCCACTGCCGATGCAATGGAAGAAGCCTGACGGATCGCCTTGTTCACTTCTGCTGACCTGGCCAGGCCATTCCTGAAACCGGCTTTCACCACCTCGGACTGCTCGTAATCCGCCTGTTCCTGAACGTTCGCGTCGGCAGTCGCCGCAAACGGTTTGAATTCATTAATTGCCATTCATTACTCCTTATCTCTCTTCGACCTTGTGCATCTCGCCCCAGACGCCTTCGTCGAAACCTGCAAAATATTCGTTTTCCACATCGAACGCGAAAAGCGGGCCATCCTCGGTCGCCGTGATGTAATAATCGATACGGACACCACCCGGTTTGACGTCGAGGTATCCCTTCGTCAAGAGTTCCAGCAGGATCGGCGTCGGCCGCTTTCCGGACAACCCGATCGTCATCGTCATGTCCTGATTGTCATTGGCACTGGCGTAAGTGCCGATCTTCTCGTTGAACACGATGGACAATACGTCGTCCAGCGTGTCATTCGTGCCATCCCAGCTGTTGGCCGTGATCTTGGCCTTGATGACGAGCCTGTAAAACTCGTCGTCGAGCGACACCATCCCCTCGCCCGGATCGTAGTCGTCTTTCCACATCCCCTCATCAAAACCGACTTCATCTTCATCAAAGGAAAAATAGACGCCTTCAAGAGGCGTTTTCAGTTTCCGGCTGACCCCTACCCGCTCGCCGACCGCATCCAGCTGTACCCCGACAGCCGTGTCGATATCGAACTCCAGCGGCATCGTTTCTGCCGCCGCCTTGAGTTCGCCAAATGGCTGGGTGCTTTCGTAAATAGCCTGAACGAAGCGCTCCAGATCGACAAAATGGCCGGCGAGCCGATGGGTATATTTATTCGATTCACTCATGACTGAATGACCAGTTCAACGGAATCAGGGTCGCAGGCTGCCCTTTCGTTGAAATGGATATCAATATCGGACTGGCTGAAAGCCTCCCCGTCCGTTGAAGTTTCGACTGAAACCAGCTTGTACGTCGCCAGATCGGACGAACCGTTCAGGCTGGCGGGAAGGTACAGGCGCGTTAGCATCAGCGATTCCCCGATGGCAAGGCCATCAATGAACCCGGCAACGGTTTCCCTGATACGTTCGCCGATTCCCGTCTCATACCCATTCAATGGCACGATCTTGACGCGTGCATTGACCGGTTTCCTGACCGAACGCGAGAAACTGATCTTGTGGGCCACGTCGTAGCGGTCGAACACGGTCTGGGTCGTATTGCCATACGTTCCCGTACCGGGCCCTTTTTTCCGGAAAATGGCATCGGCAATCGCCTGTGTATCGCCTCCGTCGGCAATGATTGCAATCGAATGGGACGGGACACCGTTTTCATCCGTTTTCGCCGTATCGTTGTCAATACCCGAAATGGCGGAAACCCCGTCAATGGCCGCCACCGAAGCCAGGATACCCTCGAAAACACTTCGGGACGGCAATGCGACCGACTGCTTCTGTCGTGCCCGCAGTTGCGCATCCGTCTCGACCGCCTGCCCGACTGCAGCGGCTGCCGGATTGGAAACCGTTTGCCAGCCCAGTGTCGGCGTCATGATTTTCGTGACGGTTCCGGGCAATGCATCAATGGCACCTTCCTTTGAACAAACCGCCGTGACCGTGATTTCCCCTTTCGGAGGGATCACGACTGTTGCAGGCATTTTCCACCGGTTGCCGTTTTCATCCTCGACAATGCCTCCCGAAATGGTCGAGCCGGCCTGTCCCACACACCGGAGGTCGACGCTGGAAAAGCTGGCCCTGTTACGGCTGATGCCGTTTGTCCTGACAATGCTCGACAAGGCCGTGCCACTGGCTGTGGAAGGCGCATAACCGGCATAAGAAGCCGTCAATGCCGCATTGGCGTCATTGATCGCCGAAGCGACAATGCCCAGCCACTGGCCGTCTGCCGTGTCGTTGTCAAGATTGATGTCCTGCCCGTAAATTGCCCTGAACCGCTTCTGCAATTCGGACAACACTTCTGAATAAGTGGGCGCAAGCACCCCCTTTTCCGTAATAGTTGCAATGAGTGCCGTCATCCAAGCGCTCCTTTCACTGTGGTTGTGCCGTATTCGGTATCCAGCGTGACGCTGATTTTCAGCTTCCTGGAATCCGGATCGGGCGTACTTTCGTAATGCACGATCTGCGTCACCCCGGGTGTTCCCAGAATGCGGCTTTTGATAGCGACGTCGTAAAGCAGCCGCTTGTGTTCACCCAAAATGCTGTCGGCATAAGGTGTCCCGTCGGTTACGTCGGTAAACCATTCGCCGGTTTTCAGTTTCAGGCGCGTCATCACGTTTTGCCCGACCGCTTCAGGCGAATCCGCCAGATAGTCGAGCCTTCCCCTGCCGAAGGCGACTTCGCCGTCAGCATTCAATTTCCTGACTTTCATAGTGTTTATACCGGAGGTGAAGTGGTGCTGCCGCCGGACTGGACACCACCGTGTTTATGTTGGGTCAGACTGATGCCATTTGCGCTGACGTCTCCGTTGACGGAAACGTTCCCCGTCATGGCGGTATTGCCGCCACTTTGTGTCACGGTACCCGTAACCGTGACATTCCCCATCAAATGGATATTCGGCGCTTCAATGGAAACCAGACTGGACGTTTTGAGACTGATGTTTTTGCTGCCCGGATCGATTTCGACAAAAGCGACCCCGTCGTCGCTTCTCAACTGGACAGCCGATGTACTGACATTTGAAATCTTTTTCGCCTGTGACATCGGCCCGACCAGAACAAACCCGTCAGAGAGGTCATGCATGCGTGATTCCATCGGCAACTGGACACCTCCCGACTGCCACCAGGCATCAATGCAACGCGACGAAAAAACGACCAGACACTCGTCAACCGGTTTGACCGGGAAAGTCAGCGTACAACCGCCCCCTCGCGGGAACACGACAGGACAATCAAGAAGCAAAGGCAGATTGACCGCCTCTTTCGATCCGTCCGGTTTCGTGACGTAAGCCTTGATGGCCGGCTGGACAACGGCGGTCACGGCATT
>JAEYIG010000078.1 GCA_023409175.1 Pseudomonadota bacterium | reverse complement strand
CTGCCGAGAGACGGTTTTTTCCACGTTCACCGGCATCCTTGCGGTTCTGTGCGCACAGATATTCCATCGCATAATGAACACCCTGCAAATCCGCTCCAGGCACATCAAGCATTCTTGGCTGTTCGGCTCCACAAGCCAGAATGACAGCATCGAATTCATTTTTGAGCGCTTCAGGATCGATAATTTCAGTGGCCATATTCTGAATATGTGACGGGAGATTCGCGCCAACCAGAACACCCGTGCGGAAAATGACTCCTTCTGCGTTCATCTGTTCCAGCCTGCGGTCAACCACCTGTTTTTCCAGCTTGAAGTCGGGAATACCATATCGTAAGAGGCCACCGATCTTGTCGTTTTTTTCATAAACGACAACGTCATGACCCATACGGGCCAGTTGCTGGGCGGCAGCCAGCCCGGCGGGACCCGAACCGACAATGGCCACCTTCCGTCCCGTTTTCGTTTTGGGAGGTTGTGGCACAACCCAGCCTTTTTCCCATCCCTTTTCAATGATAAATCGCTCTATGGAACGAATGCCCACCGGTTCCTTTATAACGCCAAGACAACAGGCAGGTTCGCAGGGAGCTGGACAAATCCTGCCCGTAAATTCCGGAAAATTGTTCGTCGCCTGCAATTTGTCGAGTGCCTGCCTGTATTCCCCCCGGTATACCAGATCGTTCCAGTCAGGAATCAGATTGTGAATAGGACATGCGTTATTGCAGAAAGGAATCCCGCAATCCATACAGCGCGCGCCCTGTTCCTGTGCCTGGGCACCCGCCAGCGTCAACGTGAATTCCCTGTAATTTTTGACCCTCTCGACAGGTGCCAGATGTGTTTCCTCGATGCGGTCAAATTCCATGAAACCAGTTATTTTTCCCATTTTTCACCCCAATCAGCTTATTCAGTCATGCCTGTCGAATCAGGCTGCGGCCACATCCGCCTTTTCACCCTTTTCGGAATACAATTCCTTCAGGGCACGCTTGTATTCCATCGGGAAAACCTTGACGAAATGTTCCCGGCAATTCGACCAGTTCTCCAGCAAATGCCGTGCTGTCATGCTGCCTGTATGCGTGAAATGGCTTTCAATCAGCTGTTTCAAAATCGCCTCATCCGTCTGCGCTTCTCCGTCCAGCCCCAAACGGTGCCAGACTGCTTTTTCAACATGGGCTTCCTGATCGAAACAGGAGAAGACCGGTTCAAGTGTTACCATTGCCAGATTGCATTTGCGTTCGAACGTTTTATCCGGATCGTAAACGTATGCGATACCGCCTGACATGCCCGCTGCAAAATTGCGTCCGGTTTCACCGAGAACGACAACGGTACCCCCTGTCATATATTCGCACCCGTGATCGCCGCACCCCTCGACAATGGCCAGTGCTCCCGAATTACGGACGGCAAAACGTTCACCGGCTATACCGTAAATATAGGCCTCGCCTGAAATGGCACCGTATAAAACCGTATTGCCGGCAATCATGTTTTGATCCGGCTGTCCACGGAATTGGGCATGTGGCCGGATAATGATGCGTCCACCTGACAATCCCTTGCCGACATAATCGTTCGCTTCGCCGACCAGATCCAGAGTTATCCCATGAGAGAGAAAAGCGCCGACTGACTGCCCGGCCGTCCCCTGTAACTGGACATGGATCGTATCTTCCGGCAAGCCGTCGTGACCGTACCGCCTGGCTACCTCACCAGACAACATGGCACCAACGCTGCGATTGGCATTTTTGATCGGATAGATGAAGGAAATCTTTTCCCGGTTTTCCAGCGCAATGGCTGACTGGGCAATCAGACGGTTGTCGATTGATTTTTCCAATCCGTGATCCTGTTTCTCACAATGCCGCCTGTGAACGTTCTCATCGACGGCCGGATCGTAAAAGAGCCTGCTGAAATCAAGTCCCGTATCTTTCCAGTTCGAAATCGCTTTCGCCTTTTCCAGCAAGTCGACACGACCGATCAGCTCTTCATATTTCCGTATTCCAAGTTGTGCCATGATCTGCCGCATTTCTTCAGCGACGAAGAAAAGATAATTGACGATGTATTCCGGCTTGCCGCTGAATTTCTTCCTGAGTTCCGGATCCTGCGTGGCCACTCCAACCGGACACGTGTTCAGATGGCATTTTCGCATCATGATGCATCCCTGTGTGACAAGTGGAGCCGTTGCAAAACCGACCTCATCCGCGCCCAGTATTGCAGCGATCACGACATCACGGCCGGTTTTCATCTGGCCGTCTGCCTGAATGCGGACGCGACCGCGCAAATTATTCAGTACCAGTGTCTGTTGCGCTTCCGCCAGACCGATTTCCCAGGGCGAACCGGTATGCTTGATTGACGATAGCGGCGATGCACCTGTACCGCCATCATGGCCCGAAATGACAATATGGTCTGCCTTTGCTTTGGCAACCCCGGCCGCAATTGTGCCGACACCTACCTCGGAAACCAGCTTGACCGAAATCGTTGCACGCGGATTGACGTTTTTCAGGTCATGAATCAACTGGGCGAGATCCTCGATCGAATAAATGTCGTGATGAGGTGGTGGCGAAATCAGGCCGACACCCGGAACGGAAAACCGCATGCTGGCGATGTATTCCGAAACCTTTTCACCCGGCAGCTGTCCTCCCTCCCCGGGTTTCGCACCCTGCGCCATCTTGATCTGGATTTCATCAGCCGAGTTCAGGTATTCTGCCGTCACACCGAAACGCCCGGATGCCACCTGTTTGATCTTTGAACGGAGGGAATCACCCTCCTGCAATTCAATATCCGTAACAACCCTGTCCTTGCCAAGGATTGACGACAGGGTTTCGCCATTTCTGACCGGAATGCCTGCCAGTTCGTTTTCATAGCGTCTCGGATCTTCACCACCTTCACCGGTATTCGACTTGCCTCCGATCCGGTTCATCGCAATCGCCAGAGAAGCGTGCGCTTCAGTACTGATTGACCCCAATGACATGGCACCTGTGGCAAACCGCCTGACGATTTCTTTTGCAGGTTCGACTTCATCAATCGAAATGGCATGAACCGGATCGATTCTGAATTCGAACAGTCCACGCAAGGTCATCTGGCGACGCGACTGGTCATTGATGATCTGGGCATATTCCTTGTAAGTGGCATAAT
>JAEYIG010000026.1 GCA_023409175.1 Pseudomonadota bacterium | reverse complement strand
GCAGCTATGGCCGGGATACCCGCGGCATGATTCGCCAGCACCAGTTCGACAAGGTCGAAATGGTCCAGATCGTTCATCCGGAAAAATCGTATGAAGCGCTCGAAGACATGGTCAAGAATGCCGGTCGTGTACTTGAAAAGCAGGGATTGCCTTATCGTGTCGTTTCACTCTCGACCGGTGACATGGGCTTTTCCGCTGCCAAGACATACGATCTTGAAGTCTGGCTTCCAGCCCAGAACACCTACCGGGAAATTTCATCCGTGTCCAACTGTGAAGCTTTCCAGGCACGCCGTATGCAGGCCCGTTTCAGAAACGACAAGGGCCGTCCGGAACTGGTTCATACCTTAAACGGTTCCGGCCTCGCTGTCGGCAGAACGCTGGTTGCCATTCTGGAAAACTTCCAGCAAGCTGACGGCAGTGTAACGATCCCGACTGCCTTGCAGCCTTATATGGGCGGTTTGACGCGTCTGACACATCCTGTGGCCAAAAAATAAACGCTTTGCTGAAAAAAACCGGTTGTAATAACAGCCGGTTTCTTTGACGCCACCATTCATCATTCTGCCGGAACCGACAGACAAAGTTGTCCTATGGGCCTGATTGTTCTGACGGCTCGCATTTTGTAACTTGATATAAATAAAAAACGGGGCATTGATAATGCCCCGTTTCAAAGATTTACACCTGATTTTGTTTCCGCTCGTTTGGGCAGATGTTTTGATTCACCCTTCCGTCAATACAACTTTCTTAAAAATTTTCAGAAAATACGGCGCTTGCCGATTACGGTCTGTTCCCTAAAAACGATAAGTCATACCGACTGCATAAGCCATAGAAGATTTTTCATAGTCGGGATACGCCCCTCTCAGAGTTTGTGACAACTTGTAGCTGTCATAATCCGTGTAGGAAATGTTGCCGTATATGCTGACTGTCTTGGACAATTTATAGTCATAACCTAATGCATATTTCATGACAGAATTATCGTCATTACCGACATAGACATTGTTTTTCAGTTTGCTGTATTCAACCAGTCCAAGTACCGTTCCCGGCCCGACGCCCCACTTCAGCGCAAGAAAAGCCGTATCCTGTTTGCCTTCATTTTTCAAAGGCTTCCCAAGCAGCCAGCCTTTATTGTCCGTCTTTTCATACGCAACGGAGACAAGAGCCGGGCCGAATTGGTAAGAAGCGCCCAGATTCCAGATATAGGAATTGTCTGAATCCGCCTGGCGTGCCCAGCTGGCCTGTAAAAGCAGAGGCTTGACATCATATCTGACCCCAATACCGTAACCGTCATTATCGGTTCCTGTATTGGTTTCGGTACTAAGTGAATAACGAACAGATACATTAAACCCGTTCATGCTGGGGCTGTCATATCGCGTCGTATTACTGATACGGATGGCACGCTGTCCACTCCAGATCATGGAACCGATACCATTCTGGAAAAACGGGTCCAGAGACTGGATGTATTCATTGGAAATTTCATTCATCCGGCCAAAACGGACTTTCCCCCACTTGTTGCTGGCAAGACCTACATTGGAAGCGCCTTCCCAGTCCAGGGCAGTTGCTGAAGTCCCGTCATTGAGATTGAAGCGTTTTTCGAGTTGGAAGGTGGCCGAAACGCCGTTTCCCAAATCTTCGTTTCCCATGAATCCTATGCGGTTATTGGTATTTTCACCCATTCTCCAGTCCGCTCCCGACTGTTTGATAAAGCCGGTATCGAGAAGACCGTATATCTTGACGTTCGTATCCGCAAAGGCTATGGAGGACAGACAGGAAACCGCACCCAAAACAGTTCCCAAAAGAATTTTTTCATTCATAGCGAGTCCTTAAAATGTTCTGGCATTGACTGGTTTGAATCGGCCGGTCAAGGATAAGCACGTCAGGCATCCGAAACCTTTGCTCCATTCCAGAAAAATCATGACTAAAAGAACAAGAATAATTTTTAAAAAAACGGCACAATCCGGTATACAAATTGTGCCGTTTCAATCAAGCCAAAATAGTTCGTCTGAATAGACTTACGATTGCCACCTGTCAATAACCAACTGCCAGTCCATCGCCACGAGGATCGGTAGCGCTGTATCTCAGATTGGTGGCGGGATCAATCATGATGGCACCGGCATGACCCATGCTGTCCGTGAAGTCGTCCAGTTTTGCAACCGGATGTCCACGTTTTTTGAGTTCATCCAGAACGTTTTGCGGAATGCGGCCTTCCATCTTGAGATCGTTAGACGATGCACCCCATGTTCTTCCGTGCAACCAGCGTGGTGCGGCTACAGCGTCTTGAGGGAACATGCCGAAATCGACGATCCGGGTTGCAATGGCTGCCTGTGTCTGAGGCTGACCTTCACCGCCCATCGTGCCGTAAACCAGGAATGGTTTTTTATCTTTCAGGAGCATTGCGGCATTCAGGGTATGGAATGTGCGTTTTCTCGGTTCCAGACGGTTGATGTGAGTCGGATCAAGCGAGAAGAAACTGCCGCGGTTCTGCAGGAGAACACCGGTTCCTGCCGGAACGATGCCCGAACCGAAATCATGATAAATGCTCTGGATCAGAGAAACGGCATTGCCGTCTTTATCGACAACCCCAATCCAGACGGTATCGCCTTTCGGGTCAAGCGGTTTCAGGCTCGTGGCAGCCACATCCATCTTGATTCGTGCAGCCTGATCCTGACCATGTTTTTTGGACAGGAGATAATCCAGAGGGATCTTGTTGAAATCCGGATCGGTCAGGTATTTGTCACGGTCAGCAAAAGCTTCCTTCGTCGCCTCAACCATGACGTGATAATAATCGGCTGAGCCTTCACCCAGTTTCTTGACATCAATATTGTTCAGGATATTGAGGATTTCAAGCGATGCCATACCCTGGGTATTCGGTGGCAGGTTATACGCCGTATATCCGCGATAATCGACAGTCAGAGGTTTGACCCAGTCAGCCTTATGGTCAGCAAAGTCTTTTAACGTGAGAACGCCACCGTGCTTCTGTAAATCCGCCACGATTTTTTTGGCAATGGACCCACGGTAAAAAACTTCAGCACCGTCTTTGGCAATCAACTTGTAGGTGTTTGCCAGTTGGGGGAGTTTCATGACCTCACCGACTTTATATGCCGAACCGTCCGGTTTCAGGTACGTCTGCCTGAAGCCATCGAAACGTTGCATGTTCCGGAATTCGGAATCCTTGGGATCGATATTGATTTCCTGCCAGCGATGCAAGGAAGACGTGACAGGGAAGCCGTCCTGCGCATAAAGAATGGCACTGTTGAAGAGATCTTTCCATGGAAGGCCCTTGTTGCTCATGCTGGTGCTGGAATACTTGTGAGCGGCGTCCCATCCTGAAACGGTCCCCGGCACCGTATTGGCTGCCAGATAGCCGCGTGACGGAATCTTGTCTAACCCTTTGCTCCTGTAAAACTCAATGGTTGCTTTTTCACCGGAACGACCACTGGCATTCAACGCTTTCACTTCCTTGGTTTTGGCGTTATAGATGAGCCAGAAATTGTCGCCACCAAGAGTTGTCATCTGCGGATAGACGACGTTCATGGTAGAAGCGATGGCAATCGCGGCATCAACGGCATTGCCGCCATTTTGCAGGACTTCCAGACCAGCCACTGATGCTAGATAGTTGGGAGAAGTCACCGCGCCGTATTTGGTGATGGGGTTGATACAACGTGAAGCGGTATCGCAATACTTGCCCGGGGTTTTTTCTGCAGAGACGGAACCTGCTGCCATTAACATTGATAGAGTCATTGCTGTAAGTGTTAAAGTTTTGAAGTGTTTTTGCATAACCAGACCTTTCATAATAAATCAGGAACAGGGAAATTTGCCAGAAGCCAACCATTTTTTCGGCAATATATTGCTTGCAAAATGTATGCCCGCAATGTTTCTGGAGCAAAGTAACGCTTTTTACGAAACTTCGAGCTCAACTGTATCTCATATTCTTCACAACAAAAATATTTGTATACAAATAATGTATTAATTTATTAACATTTATAATGAAAACAGGCATATTGCCTTATACGCTACATACAAATGAAAAATCTGGGTTATAGTGTTTTGTTTTCCTGTATAGCCGCGTTTGATCTCTTCCAATACAATTTCGCGTCCTTTTGTGCTATACATGTAAAAGTCTCTTCTTAAAAAAAATAATTCATGTTGAAATCAATTTGTGTTTATTGCGGATCGGCAATGGGCTCATCTGAAGCCTATGCCGATGCCATGCGTGCACTGGCACGTGAAATGATCAATGAAAACATCGCCCTGGTTTACGGAGGGGGTAAAGTCGGCCTGATGGGTATTCTGGCTGATGAAATGATCCGCCTGGGCGGTGAAGTTACCGGCATCATTCCCAAAGACCTGATGGATCGGGAAGTGGCCCATGAAGAATTGACCCGTCTTTACATCGTCAAGGATATGCATGAACGCAAGGCCATGATGGCGGATATGGCGGACGCTTTCATTGCCGCTCCCGGCGGCATTGGAACGATGGAAGAACTGTTCGAAACGTCAGCATGGGCGCAACTTGACCTGCATGACAAGCCCATTGGCATTTTGAATGTGGACGGTTTTTACGACAGCCTGATCGCGCTGATCAATCACCTGGCAAAAGAAGGTTTCGCCAGGGAAAAATATGCCGATTCGCTGATTGTCGAAGGCGATGCCAAAGAAATGTTGAACCGCCTGAGAATAGCTGCCACACCGGAAGAAAAGCCGGTCAAGCCGACCGGCCGTTTCCTCATTTAATCCAGCGCTTTCAAAGCCTGTTCAAGATCCGCAATCAGGTCAGACGGATCTTCCAGTCCGATGTAAAAACGGATCAACTGATTGCTTCGGAGTGCCCAGTCTTTCCGGTCAGGCCGTATCCGGTATGGAACGGAAAGGCTGTGCGTGCCTCCCCAGCTAAAGCCCATTTTAAACAGCTTCAATGCTTCCAGAAAGCGATCCGTTTGCGCTTCGGTATAGCGCTCGTCAAACAACACTGAAAATAGTCCGCCTGTTCCCGTAAAATCCCGTCTGAAAATGTCGTTTCCCGGACAATCCGGGAAAGCAGGATGCAGAATTTTGCTGATTTCCGGCCTTTGTTTCAGCCAGTTCGCCACGGTAATGGACGATTCGCCACTCTTGTCGAACCGGACCTTCATGGAAGCCAGACTTCTCAACACCAGATAGGTATCGTCAGGGCTGACGCCCATGCCAAGCCGCATATGCGCCATGTTGATGCTGTAATTCAGCTTGT
>JAEYIG010000013.1 GCA_023409175.1 Pseudomonadota bacterium | reverse complement strand
GATTTGGCGTTTTCGGCAATGAAACAGTCAAGCGACGCGGTTATTTCGCTGACTGAATCGGGAATCATGTCAGTCAGGTTCATATTGGTGTGATCCCCGCCCAGCGTATTTGGGATCAGGTATAAAGTGCCTTTGCTCATTTTGAGGCCCCCGTAAAAAATGACAGGCCGCAATTGCGCAACATCGTCGTCAGGGCAATGAGGGGCAATCCGGTCAGGGCGGTCGGGTCACTACTTTCGATTTTTTGAAGAATGGCAATGCCGAGAGCCTCGTTTTTTGCGCTTCCGGCGCAATCATAGGGCTCCTCGATTTTCAGGTATGCCTGCAGTTCTTCATCGGGCAAATCGCGGAAGGTGACGACAGTCTTGACAATGTCTTTTTGTGCGGTCTTGTCCGGATCGGCGTCCTGTCCGTTCCATACGCATAAGGCGGTATGGAAATTGACTTCCCTGCCGCGCATTTTTTTCAGTTGTTCAAACGCTTTTTCAAAAGAACCGGGTTTGCCGATCTGTTCGTCCCGGCATTCCGCGACCTGATCGGAGCCGATGACGATGGAACCGGGATGTTGGATACCCACCGCTTTCGCTTTCAAAAAAGCCAGCCTCAGGGCTGTTTCCTGCGGTTTTTCACCCGGAAGCGGGGATTCGTCGATGTCGGGACTGATTGTCGTAAAGGGAAAACCCAGGCGTGACAATAATTCTTTTCGGTATTTTGAGGAGGATGCCAGAATGAGTGCAGGCGTTGAATCGGAAAGCATAATGAGTCGTTCGAGTGTTAATGTATTAAATAGTGTACTAAAGCTTTGACTAATAAGAAATAATATTGTTAAAATTATGAATTTACCGCTCTTTGCGTGTATGAACTCATATTTGATTGATCCATTTGAATTTTGCCGCAACGGCGAATCTTTGAAGGGAAAAGCTTCATTATCCGAACTTCCACGGCTGGCAGCCATTTGTGCCGATTCTGCGGGTGAATTGGCCTGGGATGTTTCGGGAAGCGTCAACAAGCGAAATCAACCTCAATTGTTGTTAGGCGTGTCCGGGAAGGTCAACCTGATGTGTCAGCGTTGCCTGTTGCCTCTTGTTTTCAATTTTGGTTCGGAAACGACAGTTCTGGTTGCCAGAACCGAGGAGCAGGCCGATGAAATGGAAGAGACGCTTGGCAATGAGGATTCGGCAGAGGTCATCGTCGCTGACGGGAAAATGAACGTACTTGACCTGATAGAAGACGAAGCCCTGTTGTCTTTGCCTTTGTCGTCAAGACATGAAGTTTGTCCCGATTCTTCAACGGGTGAAATGAAAAACAAGCCGGAGTCTCCTTTCTCCGTTTTGGGCGCATTGAAGAAAAAGGAATAACAACAAAAAAAGAATTTATAAGGATCTAATTCCATTTTGTAACAATACAACAAGGTGGATGTGTTAGAATTTTTCGAAAATTTGATTCAGGAGTTATTATGGCAGTCCAGCAAAACAAAAAATCACCGTCGAAGCGCGATATGCGCCGTTCACATGACTCTTTGACGGCGACCCAGTTGTCCGTCGAACCGACGTCCGGTGAAAAACATCGTCGTCACCATATCAGCCCTAACGGCTTTTATCGTGGCAAAAAAGTGTTGAATACCCAGAACGATCAGTAACATATAGAATGCTGATGAAATCAATGGCGCAATAGGTTTTGGTACCTGGCGCCTTTTTTATTGTTGCTTTTTGCGTGATTAGGTAACGTAGGGAGACGGATAAAAAATCCGGTTTAAACGTGCTTCAGAACGAAACAGAAACTGTAAAAATTTCGATTGATTGTATGGGGGGAGACCATGGATTGTCTGTCACTGTACCTGCATCTATTTCCTTCTTGAAACAGGAAGCTGCAGCCGAGCTCGTTCTCGTCGGCCAGCAGGATCTCATTGAAGCCGAGCTGAAAAAGCACAAGGCCGAAAATCATCCCCGCATCAAGGTAAAAAATGCCAGCGAGATCGTCAGGATGGACGATCCGATCGAAGTTGCCTTGCGCAGAAAAAAAGATTCTTCCATGCGGATCGCCATTCAGCTGGTCAAGGATGGTGATGTTCACGCCTGCGTGTCAGCCGGAAATACCGGCGCACTGATGGCCGTTTCCCGTTATCTTCTCAAAACGCTGCCTGGTGTCGACCGGCCTGCCATCTGTGCCATTTTGCCGAACCAGAAAAACGGCCCCACATATATGCTGGACCTGGGGGCCAATGTCGATTGTGAAGCGGAACATCTTCACCAGTTCGCCCTGATGGGGTCGGCACTGTTTGCCAATATCGAGGGCAACCCGCACCCCAAAATCGGATTGCTGAATGTCGGCACCGAATCCATCAAGGGAAACGATGTCGTAAAAAAAGCCAGCGATTTGCTCCATATCGAACACGAGAATGGTACACTTAATTTCTATGGCAATGCGGAAGGCAACGATATTTTCGAAGGAACCTGCGATGTCATTGTTTGCGATGGGTTTGTCGGAAACGTCACATTGAAATCCATTGAAGGGCTCGGCCGTTTTTTCCGGAATGTACTGGTAACGGAATTCCGAAGCAGCCTCTTGAATGGCCTTGGCGCCCTTTTGGCGGGCAAGGCCTTGAAGTCGATCAGGCAGCGGCTGAATCCTTCGCGGTTTAACGGGGCGTGCATGCTGGGTCTGCGTGGTCTGGTTTTCAAAAGCCATGGCAGTGCGGATGCCTATGCGTACGAATGTGCGATCAGACGGGCTCATGAAGCGGTCAGACGCGACGTGTTGTTGAGGATATCGACTACGATGGCGGAATTGCTTCAAAACTCAAAAGATCATCAGGCAACTGAAAAATCCAATAAAGAAAACGGGATACAGGAACAAGAAACAGTATGACCATCTACGCCAAAATAATCGGTACCGGGAGCTATTTACCTCCAAAACGGATTACAAATGACGAACTGGCCGCCATCCTGGCCAAACAGGGGGTTGAAACCTCTGATGAGTGGATCAAGACCCGAAGTGGTATCGAAGCCCGGCATTATGCCGATGATGGTATCCAGTCAAGCGATCTGGGCGTCAAGGCAGCGCAAAATGCACTGGAAATGGCAGGATGTGACGCCAATGACATCGACATGATCATTCTGGCAACATCCACTCCCGATTTTTTTGGCGGATTCCCGAGTACGGCCTGTATGGTCCAGAAAAAACTGGGAATCACAAGCAACTGTGCCGCTTTTGACGTTCAGGCGGTCTGCAGCGGTTTTCTCTATGCCCTCTCTGTCGCCGACAGTTTCATCAGGGCTGGTGTCTATAAAAAAGTCTTGGTCGTTGGAGCCGAAACCTATTCCCGGATTGTCGACTATAACGACAGGACGACTTGCGTTCTGTTTGGCGATGGCGCTGGCGCCGTTGTCTTGTCCGCTTCCGAAGAACCGGGCATCCTTGCCACGTCCCTGCATGCCGACGGCAATTATGGCGATATCCTTTCCTTGCCCGGCAAATTGAGTAATGGTGTGGTTGAAGGCAAGGCTTTTGTCTATATGGACGGCAAGGCCGTGTTCAAGCTCGCCGTCACCTGGATGGACAAGGTCGGTCTGGAAGCCCTGGAAAAAGCGGGCCTGAAAAATACGGACGTTGACTGGATGATCCCGCATCAGGCCAACTTGCGCATCATGCAAAGCTCGGCGAAAAAACTGGACATTCCGAACGAAAAAATTATTGTGACAGTCGATCAGCACGGCAATACTTCCGCTGCATCCATCCCGCTGGCGATCGATGTCGGCGTACGTGACGGCCGTATCAAACCCGGACAGAATATCCTGTTGGCTGCTATCGGCGGCGGTTTGACCTGGGGTGCCGTTGTCGCAAAAATGTAATGCCTCCAATTTACGATTAATGAAGAGACGGAATAGCTATGCCTAAATTTGCGTTTGTTTTCCCGGGACAGGGTTCTCAGGCAGTCGGGATGTTGAACGGGTTTGCCGACAACAAGGTCGTACAGGACACACTGGCCGAAGCATCGGATGCATTGGGATTCGATCTGGGCAAAATGATTGCCGAAGGTCCAAAGGAAGATCTGGATCTGACGACCAATACACAGCCGGTCATGTTGTCGTCATCAGTCGCCTTCTACCGTGCATGGATTGCCGCCGGTGGCGCCGCTCCTGAAGTGGTTGCCGGACACAGTCTGGGTGAGTTTTCCGCTTTGGTCGCTTCGGGCGTCATCCCTTTTGCAGACGCAGTCAAACTGGTCCGTTTCCGTGCACAGGCCATGCAGGAAGCCGTGCCTGTCGGACAGGGCGGTATGGCAGCGATCATCGGATTGACCGGTGACGAAATCAAGGCAGTTTGTGGCGAAGCGGCAGAAAGTGAAGTCGTCGAACCGGCGAACTTCAATTCACCTACCCAGATCGTCATTGCCGGACACAAGACAGCATTGGCCCGTGCATGTGACATTGCAAAAGCCAAAGGCGCCAAACGCGCATTGATGCTTCCAGTGTCCGCTCCGTTCCATTCTTCCCTTCTGCAACCGGCTTCCGTCCGGCTTGCCGACTATATGGCGAAACTGGAATTTTCGGCACCGCAAATTCCATTGATCAATAATGTCGATGTCGCTGTCCTCTCCAATCCTGAAGAAATCAAGGATGCGCTTGTCCGACAGGTTGCCAGCTCCGTTCGCTGGGTCGAAACCGTTGAAAAAATGGCTGGCATGGGCATCACGCACGTTATCGAATGCGGTCCGGGCAAGGTATTGGCCGGTCTGTCCAAACGTATTGATTCTTCGTTGACTGGTGACGCTATTGTCGATCAGGCTTCTCTGGATAAAGTATTGGAGACTCTGAAATGAGTGAACAGGATTTGGCAGGCAAAATCGCTCTGGTCACCGGGGCTTCCCGTGGTATCGGTCACGCAATCGCGATGGAACTGGCCGCTCATGGCGCCACTGTCATCGGAACGGCAACGTCTGAATCCGGTGCGGAACACATCACGCAGGATCTGGCCAGTGTCCGTGGCGATGCCGGAAAAGGCATTGTGTTGAATGTCGCCGATGCCGACCGTTCACGTGAAGTCATTGATGAGATCCAGAAAGAATACGGTGCCATCCATATTCTCGTCAACAACGCCGGCATCACTCAGGATCAACTGGCGATGCGGATGAAAGATGAAGACTGGGACAAGGTTATTGATGTCAACCTGACAGCGGTCGCACGCCTGTCACGTGGAGTACTGCGCGGCATGATGAAAGCCAAGGAAGGCCGTATCATCAATATCACCTCGGTCGTCGGTTCGATCGGCAATGCCGGACAGATGAATTATGCCGCTTCAAAAGCGGGTGTCGAAAGCATGAGCCGTGCGCTGGCCCGCGAAGTCGGCAGCCGCAACATTACCGTCAACTGCATAGCGCCCGGATTTATCGACACCGACATGACGAAATCGTTGCCGGAAGACGTCATCACGAACATGTTGAAACAGATTCCTTTGGCCCGTTTCGGCAATCCCGAAGATGTGGCTTCGGCAGTCGCCTTTCTGGCTTCACCAAAAGCAGCTTATATTACGGGCACTGTTGTGCACGTAAATGGCGGCATGTTTATGAACTGAACGAGAAAGGACCGTTTATCAGCAGATTTTTTTGACTATAATTATTTCACTTAAGCCAGAACTTAACCTGTGAAGTGAATTTTTTTGCGCAAACCTGCTAAAATGCGCGCACTTTTTCACCAAATTTTCTATAAATTAACATTTTTTAATAACTTGGAGCCAACAAATGTCCGATATCGAACAACGTGTAAAGAAAATCGTTGCTGAGCAACTGGGTGTTGCTGAAGACGAAATCAAACTGGAATCGTCTTTCGTAGATGATCTGGGTGCTGATTCGCTTGATACCGTAGAACTCGTCATGGCACTGGAAGACGAATTTGAAATTGAAATTCCGGACGAACAGGCTGAAAAGATCACGACCGTTCAACAGGCCGTTGATTATGCATCAGCCAATATGCAGTCCTAATCAAATCTAGAAACAGGGAGAGCAGCTTGAGCCGTATGGGACAACGCCGGGTCGTGATTACCGGACTGGGATGTATTTCGCCTGTAGGTAATACTGTAGCTGAAATGTGGGATGCAGTAACATCGGGACAATCCGGTATTGGGCCCATTACGCGGTTCGATGCATCCGCCTTCAGCACGACTTTTGCCGGTGAAGTAAAAGACTTCCCACTGGAAAAATATATTCCAGGCAAAGAATCACGTCATATGGATACCTTCATTCATTATGGAATGGCTGCAGGTATACAGGCAATTGAAGATAGCGGTCTGGTCATTACTGATGAAAACGCCGGCCGGATCGGCGTCAATATTGGGTCGGGCATCGGAGGTTTGCCCATGATCGAACAAACGCATGGTGAACTGGAAAAACGCGGCCCGCGCCGTATCAGCCCGTTCTTCGTGCCTTCTTCGATCATCAATATGATTTCCGGTTTCCTTTCCATCCGTTATGGATTGAAAGGGCCGAACCTGTCGATCGTGACAGCATGTTCGACCGGTTTGCATTCCATCGGTTTCGGCGCACGTATCATTGCGTACGGCGACGCTGACGTTATGGTTGCCGGTGGATCGGAATCGACCATTTCCCCGTTGGGACTCGGAGGCTTTGCCGCCGCTCGCGCTCTTTCTTCGAGAAATGACGATCCTGCAACCGCTTCAAGACCCTGGGACAAGGACCGTGATGGCTTTGTCCTGGGTGAAGGTTCTGGCGTTCTGGTTCTGGAAGAATATGAACATGCCAAGGCACGTGGCGCCAAGATATATGCAGAAATTGTCGGTTTCGGTATGAGCGCCGATGCAAACCATATGACAGCTCCGCTGGAAGACGGTAGTGGTGCTAGCACCTGTATGGTCAATGCGATCAGGGATGCAGAGATCAATCCGGATCAGGTCAATTACATCAATGCACACGGCACTTCGACTCCGCTGGGCGACATTGCTGAAACGACCGCTGTCAAACGGACTCTGGGCGAACATGCCAAGAACGTCGTCATCAGTTCCTCCAAATCCATGGTCGGCCATCTTCTGGGCGGCGCGGGTGGTCTGGAATCGGTTATTACGGCACTGGCTGTTTATAACCAGGTTGCTCCTCCAACCATCAACATTTTCAATCAGGATCCTCTTTGCGATCTGGATTACTGTGCCAATACAGCCAGAGACATGAAGATTGATTATGCATTGAAGAATTCGTTTGGTTTCGGTGGCACAAACGGCTCGCTGATTTTCGGCAAGATCTGATTTTCGCAGTTTATAAAGCCACATTCACAGCTTGTGAATGTGGCTTTTGTCATGTAGAGTCCGGGAAAAAGCAATTCATGTCACGATCCCAACATGTCGATAGCCATTTCTGCGGAAATCAAGCCTTCACGGATTTTTTCCTTTTTTTATCTCTCTTTTGCAGCGCTCTTTTTCCTGACAGGTATCCTGCTCGGTTTGGGACAAATCGGCTATTTTGTTTCCATTACACGGCAATTGCTGGCCCTGCTTGCCATCTTGACCGCTTTCTTTCTCATTTTCAGCTATTTCAGATCAAGAAAAACGCTTTGGATTGATATTTCCGGCAACGGACAAATACGCTTGAAGGAATATAGGCAAAGTGTTTCAAAACCATCGACAGAGGATGCCGATTCTTGCACTTTCACAGATACCTGGAAATTGTCGGAAAATTCAACGATATGGCCGACATTGCTGATAATGCAATTGGCAACGGAAAATGGGAAAAAAGCCAACGTCCTGATTTTTCAGGATTCCGTAAAGAGAGAGCAATTCAAGTCTTTATATACCTCGCTACGATGGATTGAAGCTCACAGAAAAAATGCATAAAAAAATGAAATCTTGTGAACTTATTGCAATTTGGTAACTCTAACGGGTTACGGACGGTTGCAACATGACGGGGTATTGGATTGTGACAACTGAACGTGAAATAGATAAACGGCTTGTCGAGCGTGTCCAGCAGGGGGACAAAATGGCATTCGACCTGTTGGTCACCAAATACCAGCGGAAACTTTACAGGCTGGTATTGCGTTTGGTTTCCAATCAGTCGGAAGCTGAAGACGTTGTGCAGGAAACTTTTATCAAGGCGTATCGTGCCCTTCACCAGTTTCGGGGCGACTCCGCCTTTTATACCTGGTTGTACCGGATTGGCATCAATACCGCCAAGAATTTTCTGGATAATCAGGGAAGAAGGGTTCCTACATCGACTGATGCGACAGCCGAACAGGTTGAGGCTTTCGAAGAAGGAGAAAACCTCAGGGACATCAATACACCGGAGTCCATGCTGGCATCCAAACAAATCGCTGAAACGGTCAACGTTGCCATGGACGAATTGCCTGAAGACTTGAGAATGGCATTGTCTTTGCGTGAGATGGAAGGGCTTAGTTATGATGAAATTGCCGTCATCATGGAGTGTCCTATCGGGACAGTCCGGAGCCGTATTTTCCGAGCACGCGAATCCATAGCAACCCGGCTAAGGCCATTGTTGGGAACCGGAATGGATAAAAGGTGGTAAATAATAATAAAAAGAATATTGACAGAAAGTGAGCGAAAAAAAATGGAAAAGGAATTGATTTCAGCTTTCGTTGACAGCGAACTGAATGAAGAGGAGTTACAGCAGATACAAAACGAAGACAGGAAAACACTGAAAGAAGTTGTCAATGTATACAGGGTTATTGGCGAGACAGTTCGTTATAACCAGTCACAGATCCAGGTAAGTGAACCGTTTCAGGACAGGCTCAGGGAAGTACTTCAGCAGGAATATTCCATGCCCCTTCTTGGGACAGATAAAAACAGTGATTCTTTATCAGGTAGCATTTCAAGAGTCGAGCCTGAACAGGAAGAGTCTGTTGCCTGATTACTCCTGATATTTTGTCTTTTCACCATACCGCACGCGTCAGCGTGCGGTTTTCTATGATATATAATTCTCTTCCGAAACAGTCTGCTGGAAATAATCACGATACCGTTGGTTCAGTTGAATGACGGGCTCATCCCGCACGGACTGCCTTTTTATCAAGTACGCCTCTGTAAAAAGAACCAAAGTGAAAAGATACATACCAATCAGCAAGCAGATTTATGATACGTCCCGTTTCAAGGAATACAAACGAATGGTCGTATTTTTGTTCAGGGTCTGGACTCACGATAAAAAGATGGAGGATTTGTACGATTTTTTTCAGGCAACGCCACTCAAAAGAGAACTGTCATCCCGCCTTCCTTTTTTTTATGAACAGGCAACGCGACAGTTTTTCTACAAGGAATCCTCATTTGATGACCGCTTCAAGATAATCGAGAACCATTTCAATTATCTTGAAAGCCTGATGGATGCCAGCATACTCAGAAAATGTTATCTGGAAGGCGGCTTGAAAATATGGGAAGGGATTTTTGAGGAAAAGAAACTGTCTTTCATTTTGACCTTTGAGGCGGGACAAAAGAAAGAAGGGCTTCTTTCTCTCATTCTGTGGCTGGACAATATCAATTTGTATCAGATTATCTTTTGGATTGCACCGGATCCTGCCGACAGAAACCCGGCTTTGTGGATTGGTGCCATCCAGGGGTCAAATACGGAAAATGCACTGGACATCATCCGGCAGCTGACCAAACATTTCCATGGTTACCGCACCAAAAATCTGATTTTCTATGCTGTCCAGACGATTGCCAATGTATTGGGCATTACGTCGATCTATGCAGTATCCGATGAGGGATACTATACGAACAATCATGTCAGGCTGGACCGGAAATTGAAGATATCTCTGGACGAATTCTGGAGAGAAGTGGACGGAACTCCTTCAGAAGACAAGCGCTTTTACAAGTTGCCTTTATCCGAAACCAGAAAAAGTATGGAAGAAATCAAGTCCAGCAAAAGAAGCCTTTACCGGAAACGGTTTGAAACGCTGGATGGCATTAAAGAAATTATCGAGATCAATCTGCGGAATTGTCTGAAGCTTTGAA
>JAEYIG010000254.1 GCA_023409175.1 Pseudomonadota bacterium | reverse complement strand
GCCAAAGACACTTATGCGACAGCCAGGGCCAACGTCAACGAAATGGAATCCCTGATCAAACAGACCCAGATCACGATCAATACCGATGAAACCAATCTGGGATACACCAAGATCAGGGCTCCGCTGGATGGAACGATCGTATCCGTTCCGGTTGAAGAAGGCCAGACGGTCAATGCCAACCAGACGACTCCGACCATCGTTCAGATTGCCAATCTGGGTGATATGGAAATTGATATCCAGATCTCCGAAGGCGATATCACCAAAGTCAAACCCGGTATGCCTGTCGATTACACCATTCTGTCCGAACCGAACACGGTTTTCCACGCCAAACTGGATTCAATCGATCCCGGCCTGACTACTTTGACCGATGGCAGCTACAGCAAGAGCAGCACGTCGAGTTCGTCGTCATCCACGTCAACCGCTGCCGTTTACTACTACGGCCGTTCGTACGTCAAGAATGACGAGGGCAAGCTCCGCATCGGCATGATGACCCAGAACACCATTCTCGTTTCATCTGCCGAAAACGTCCTGGTTGTCCCGACCATTGCATTGACGAACCGGAATGACAAGTATTTTGTCCGGATTCTGACTGACAAGAACAAGATCGAAAAACGGGATGTCGAAACGGGCATTTCCGACGGTGTTTACACTGAAATCACCTCTGGCCTGAGCGAAGGCGAGAATGTCATCACGTCCGAAGTCGGAAAAAATGAAAAAGTCGGCAACAGCTCGACCCGCAGCAGACCACCGAGGATTTGAGCATGAACATCATCGAACTGCGTAACATAAACAAGATCTATGGATCGGGCAACAATCAGGTCCATGTCCTCAAAGACATCAACCTGGATATCGAGGCGGGAGATTTTGTCGCCATCATCGGGCAATCGGGCTCGGGCAAGTCCACGCTGATGAATATCCTGGGCTGTCTCGACACCTCCAGTTCAGGCGACTACAAAATTGCCGGCGAAGAAGTATCCGGCATGACCCCCGACGAACTGGCGACCTTGCGCAGCCGCTATCTCGGCTTCATTTTCCAGCGATACAACCTTCTGTCGACGCTGAACGCAGAAGAAAACGTCGAACTCCCTGCCATTTACTCCGGCCTCAAATCCCGGGAAAGAAAAGAGCGCGCTGACCAGATCCTCACCAACCTGGAACTGGGCAACCGTATCGACCACCTGCCATCGGAACTGTCCGGCGGCCAGCAACAACGCGTCAGTATTGCCCGCGCCCTGATGAACGGCGGCGAAATCATCCTCGCCGATGAGCCGACCGGCGCGCTCGATTCGAAAAGCGGCGTCAATGTCATGGCCATTCTCCAGCAGCTGAATGATCAGGGACACACGATCATTCTGGTGACCCATGACCAGAACATCGCCAATGTCGCCAACCGGATCATCGAGATCAAGGACGGCGTCATTATTTCCGACGTTCGAAAGGCGCCCAACAAAAACAAAAAAGAAGAATTGCCGCCAAAGGACAATACGCGAAATACATTCGCTTATCTGAAAGACCAGTTTTTCGAAGCCTTCCGGATGTCCATCCAGGCTATCAAGACCCATAAATTGCGCTCCGGGCTGACCATGCTCGGGATCATTATCGGGATCGCGTCTGTCGTTTCCGTTGTCGCATTGGGTAAAGGCTCGCAGGAAAAGATCCTTGAGGACATCAATTCCCTGGGGACCAACACGATCGTTGTCATGCCAGGGAAAGGCTTTGGTGACCGCAATTCAAGCAAATACAAAACCCTTACGGTCAACGACGCAGAATTGCTGGCCCGACAAAGTTACGTGGACAGTACGACACCGTCTGTCCGTTCTTCCGGCACATTGACACGGGAAAACATTTCCGTGACGGGCCAGTTGAACGGTGTCGGTGACCAGTATTTCGATGTGACGGGCCTGAAACCGGAAGCGGGACGTTTTTTCAACAAGGAAGACGTGAAATCGGGGAGTGCCGTTGTCGTTATCGACCAGAATACAAAAGAAAAACTGTTTCCCAATACGACCGACATACTGGGCAAAACTATTATTTTCAACCGTCAGCCTTTGAAAATCATTGGCATTTCACAAAAACAGAACGCCAGTTTCGGCACGACCGATACCCTGACGATGTGGTCGCCTTATACGGCTGTCATGAACCGGATCACAGGCGACAGGAACATTTCGTCCATCACCATCAAGATCAAGGATAACGTCAGCATGGCGGCTGCCGAAAAGAACATTATCCGTTTTCTGACAGCCAAACACGGCAAGGAAGATTTCTTCACGGTGAACACCGACAGCATCCGGCAGACAATTGAAAGCACGACCAATACCATGCGCCTGCTGATATCGTGTATTGCACTGATCTCACTCGTTGTCGGCGGTATCGGGGTCATGAACATCATGCTCGTCTCGGTAACGGAACGTACCCGCGAGATCGGCATCCGAATGGCAGTCGGCGCACGGCGTAACAGCGTGCTCCAGCAATTTTTGATCGAAGCCGTCCTGATCTGCCTGATCGGCGGATTCATCGGTGTCCTGTTCGCTTTTGGTATCGGGTTCTTGTTCAGTATGTTCGTTCAGGCCTTCACCATGTCGTATTCAGCCACTTCCGTCATTCTGGCGATAAGCTGTTCGACACTGATCGGCGTGATCTTCGGATATATACCTGCCCGCAACGCTTCTCTTCTTAATCCGGTGGATGCCTTATGCGACTGATTCCATGTACACTTTTATGCCTGATGATGGCCGGTTGCGCCACTCAGATGACCACGAGTCCCGATACCGGACTGATTACCCAACAGACCATTGTTGAAGGCTACAAAATCGACTCCGAGTGGTGGAAAACCTATCATGACGACAACCTGAACCAGCTTGTTCAGCTTGCCCTCGATAACAACATCGACCTGAAAAAGAGCGCGATAACGGTCAACAAGGCCCTTTACGAAGCCAACCTCCTTGGACAGAATCTCGTCCCTGAATTTTCGGGCTCCCTTGGGGCATCGGTCAGCAACAATACCAAAGCAGGCCAGACAACCCACAATTACTCCTCTGAGCTGGGCGTCAGTTACGAGCTGGACTTGTGGCGCAAGCTGAGCAGCGCCGCCTCTGCACAGGAATGGGAATACAAGGCAACCCAACAGGATATGGAAACGACCCGGCTTGTCCTGATCAATAACGTCGTCGACAGTTATTTCCACCTTGTTTACCTGAATCAGGCCATCAAGGTCACAGAACAGAATATCGGGTTCTACACTGAACTGCTCCAGATTATCAATAACAAATTCACTTCCGGAAAAGTGGATGCGCTGGAACCACTGACTGCTGAAAAATCGCTGCTGGCATCAAAAAACAGTCTCATGAATCTGGAAAACAACCGCAAAACGGTTGAACAAACCCTGCGCAACCTCCTGAATCTTCGTCCTGGGGACAAACTGGATATCAAGACCGCCGATATCCTGATGACGCCGGCAACCGGAGTCGACCTGAACGTCCCGATCTCGGCCCTGGGCCTCCGTCCTGACGTCAAGGCAGCCGAATACCGCATCCAGTCTGCATTTCTGGACTGGGAATCGGTAAAAGCGAGCGTTTATCCCAGTGTGACTATTGGGAGCACCCTGAGCACATCTTCCAACAAATCCGGTTCGATGTTCAATGTGCCTTTTTTGGGGGGAACCGTTTCGATCAACCTGCCTTTTTTGCAATGGAACAAGATCAAATGGAACATCAGGATTTCCGAGGCTGACTTCGAAAACGCCAAATTGAACCTGACCTCTTCCGTCAACACGGCCTTGAACGAAGTGGATACTTACTATTATTCCTACCAGAAATCCGTTTCACTGCTGGACAACATTTCAAGACGATACGACACCGACTACAAAATCAGCGTTTACAACCGTATGCGCTATGAAGCCGGCGCGACTGAACTGAAAGACTGGCTGGAAGCGAAAAGTTCTGAAAACACATCCATGCTTTCATTACTCGAAGCCAAATACAATACGATTACCTATGAAAATGCGATTTACAAATCCCTGGGTGCCAAATTGTCTGCCAATCGGCTGACAAAATCCTGAACGACGCGGCAATATCATCATTTGACCAACGAAACCCATTGCGAACAAACAAAAAAACTGAAAGTTTCACCCAATAGACCGAAAACAGCCGCGAGCGCATGGTTGCATTTGCTAAAATGTCATCCATTACATTTATTTTTTCCAGGCAACCATGCAGCAGGCCCGCATCAACATGATCGAGAACCAGTTACGTGCTGGTGGCGTTCACTCACAGGAAGTCATTGATGCCGTTTCTTCCATCCATCGGGAAGAATTCGTTCCGGCTCCTTATCGGCAATATGCTTTCGCCGACATGGAAATCCCACTTGCCTATGGCGAGAACATGCTCACTCCATTAAGTGAAGCACTGGTATTACAGGCAGCCAACCCCGGGAAGGATGATACCGTCCTTGAAATCGGTACCGGGTCAGGTTACATGGCCGCTCTCCTCGCTCACCATTCGAGACACGTCACAACGGTTGAAATTGAAAAAGGCCTCAAAGAACAGGCAGAGAATAATCTGGATCGTTATGGCATAAAAAATGTCCAGCTTATCCATGACAATGGATTTCTGATTGATCGTTACGCCAGCGATCGCCTGTTTGACGTTATTGTCTTTTCTGGATCAGTCTCAAATATTCCCGAGACTTTTAAGGATAAACTTGCCGATAACGGAAGAATGATTGTATTTTATGGGCTTGAGCCTTGCGTTCAGGCAATTTTTTTGCAAAAAAACTCAGCCATTGATATCAAGTCCGGGATATTATTTGAAACATCCGTAAAACCGTTGAAACAGCAACCTGGCAGGTTGCCATTCCGGTTTTGAATTATAAAAATTATCGTTCCAAAACATATTTGGAGTAAGCATGCACTATCGTTCTGCCATATCTGTATTAGTAGGAGGCCTGTTCGCTACAAACGTATTTGCGGCAGATCTTATGCAAACGTACATGGAAGCCCTTGCCAATGACCCTCAGTACGCCAGCGCAAGAGCGGCATTAATGGCCGGACAGGAAAAAAGCACGCAGGGGCTCGCAAAATTGCTGCCCAACCTCTCCGCTTCAGGCAGTTACGGACGGAACTGGTATGAAGGCCTGAACTACAATGAAAACAAGTACACCATCGCACTGACCCAGCCCGTTTTCGACTGGGCGAAGTTTCAGAATTATGAAACCAGCAAATTGCAGGTTTCCATTTCCGAAGCGCAGTTTGCACAGGCGCAACAGGACCTGATGATGCGTGTCTCACAAGCTTACTTTGACATTCTGGCTGCCGAAGATGTCGTCACCTTTGCCCAGGCCCAGAAAGCCGCTGTCGCGCAACAGCTGGAACTGGCCAAACGCAGTTTCCAGGTCGGTACCACGACAATCACGGACACCCATGAAGCCCAGGCCCGGTACAATCTGGCCGAAGCTGACGAAATCACTGCCCTGAACGATCTGGAAGTCAAACGTACTGCCCTCGAACAGATAATCGGCCATCCTCCCGGAACACTCGATCCACTCAAAAAAGGCGTCAAACTGAGCGCCCCCCAACCCAATGTCATGGCGACATGGGTCAGTTCCGCTGAAAGCCAGAACTATCAGGTTGTCCAGTATCGCCTCTCCAGAGAAGTCGCCAAAAGAAACATCAAGGCCAATCAGGCTGGCCATATGCCAACCGTTGACCTGGTTGCCGCCTATAACCATACAGACCACGATCAGTTCATGATTGATACGAACGGGGGATTACAGTCTTTCAATACCCAGAAAATGATTGGCCTCCAATGGAACATCCCTCTCTTTTCCGGTTTCGAAACAACCAGCAAAGTCAAGGAAGCCGTCTCCCTGGAAGACAAGGCCAGAAATGATCTTGAGGCATCCCGCCGGAGCGCGGCCCAGTTGGCACGGCAATCCTATCTTGGTGTCAATAATGGTCTTTCCCAAGTCAAGGCACTTGAAGCGGCAGAAGTCGCCAGCTTGTCATCGCTGGAAGCCAACAAGCTCGGATATGAAGTCGGCGTCCGCATCAATATCGACGTGTTGAATGCGGAACAACAGGTTTTCATGACCAGACGGGATCTGACGAACGCCCGCAACAATACCATCATCAATGGCCTCAGGCTGAAACAGGCAGCGGGTACCCTGAATGAAGATGATTTGAAACGGGTCAATCTGCTATTAAAGAAATAACGGCCTTGTCTCTTTTCAGGGAATTTCGTATAATCTCAAATTCGTTGAAATATTCAGTCTGTTTCGAATGTTTTCATCAATGGTGGACGTAGCTCAGTTGGTAGAGTCCAGGATTGTGATTCCTGTTGTCGTGGGTTCGAGCCCCATCGTCCACCCCAGAATCTCAAAAGCCCGAATTAAATTCGGGCTTTTTTTATTTTCGTGGCCTATTTGGAAATCAGCCGGTTTTTCAAATCTTCTTGTAAAACGGCCCCAGCTTTTTGGACGCCAACGTGTTCTTCAAAGTGACATATTCAGGCAAGCCCATTTTATAAGGCGGATAGTTTTCTCCCTGAACCAAGGGCTGAAGATAACTTCGGCATTCTTCGGTAATCCCGTATCCATCCTCACTGATGAAACTCATCGGCATCATTTTTTCGACATTGGCGACATTCTCCAGATCAGCCACCCCGATTTCATAACGATAAGGTTCACTGGACAGTCTCACAATGGTAGGCATCACAGAATTCCTGCCTTCAAGCGCCAGATTGACCGCCGCAGCCCCGACTTCATATGCCTGCTCGACGTCTATCGCCGAAGCGATATGTCGCGCCGACCGTTGGAGATAATTGGCGACGGCCCAATGAAATGGAAAACCCAGTTTTTCATGGATCATATTGGCGACAATCGGAGCGGCCCCTCCCAGATGTGAATGTCCAAAAGCATCTTTTGCGCCCTGATCGGCGATGAACGTTCCATCCGGATATTTGCATCCTTCCGATACGACTACCGTACAATAACCATGCCGCCTGACTTTATCCTCCACCCGGGCCAGAAATTGCTTTTCGTTAAATTCCACTTCAGGGAACAGGATGACGACAGGGATTCCGTAACTTTCCGCCAATCCTCCTGCCGCTGCGATCCATCCGGCATGTCGCCCCATGACTTCAAGAACGAAAATTTTTGTCGATGTCCGACACATGGACCGGACATCAAAAGACGCTTCGATCGTCGAAACCGCAATATATTTGGCCACGGAACCGAATCCAGGACAACAATCCGTCAATGGCAGATCGTTATCAATCGTTTTCGGCACATGAATAGCCTGGATGGGATATCCCATCAGCGATGAAAAACGGGAAATCTTGTAGCATGTATCGGCTGAATCGCCGCCACCGTTATAGAAGAAGTAACCGATATCGTGCGCCTTGAACACTTCCAGCAAACGTTCGAATTCTTTTCTGTCTTTTTCCGGATTGGCCAGCTTGTATCGGCATGAGCCAAAAGCTCCTCCCGGCGTATAACGCAAAGCCGCAATATCCTCACGGCTTTCTTTGGACGTATCGATCAGTTCTTCAGTCAATGCCCCGACAATTCCGTTTCGCCCGGCCAGTACATTCCTGATCCTGTCCGGATGTTTTCTGGCTGTCTCGATAACCCCGCAAGCCGAGGCATTGATAACTGCCGTGACTCCGCCGGATTGCGCATAAAAAGCATTCTTAGCTGTCATGACGACTCACCTCATTCACAACGATAACGAAATAGTTTCCCCAATTCTGACACAAAGAAATTGAGTGATACAGAGAAATACGAAGGTATCCGGCATGTCCGCCTGTAACAGAAACGCCTTATATCGGAATAATTTGAAAAAAATGCTTTAAAATCGGGGCTTCCGTAATAAAGAACCGAATATATATTTCCAGGCGTTTTATCCTAATGAATTTCTCGATGCGAAACTTAAAAAAAATCACGATACCTTCCAAAAACGGTATCAGTGCCAGTCAGGTTTCGCTGCCGAAAGGTCCCTGGAAAACGATTCTGGATTTTTTGTCTGAGCGTTTTCCCGTGCTTTCCAAACTGGAATGGGAAAAACGCATCAGCGATGGTGATGTTATCGACTCTGACGGAAAACCGCTTTCTCCCGATGCCCGGTACACACCCTATCGCAAGCTCTACTATTATCGTTATCTCCCCAATGAAAGGCCAAACCCTTTCCACGAGACTGTCCTATACCAGGATGATTGGCTGGTAGTTGCCGACAAACCTCATTTTTTACCCGTTACGCCTTCAGGGAAATACGTTAGCGAAACGCTTCTCGTAAGGCTTAAGAACCGTCTCGGAATTGATACCTTGACGCCCATACACCGGATAGACAGGGAAACTGCGGGACTGGTTCTTTTTTCAGTCAAGCCAGAAGGCCGGGATTTGTATCAGCGCCTGTTCCGCGAGAATTTTGTCTCCAAACATTACGAAGCAATCGCGCCCTACCGCGATGACCTTGCCTTTCCGATGAGAGTCAGAAACCGGTTGGCAGAAAGTGACTCTTTCATGAGAATGCACGTCGTTCCCGGTACGCCTAATGCAGAAACCGAAATCGGCATATTGAAAAGGAAGAACGACTACGCGCACTATTACCTGAAACCGGTCACCGGTCGCAAGCACCAGCTCAGAATACAGATGTGTTCACTGGGAATCCCTCTATTGAATGACAGGATTTACCCTGTGCATATGCCAGAAGCGATCACCGAAGAAATGCAGGCCGAGGAATACAGATATCCACTTCAACTGGTTGCCAAATCGCTTTCCTTCAAGGACCCCGTTTCACAAAAACCGCATCATTTTGAAAGCCGTTATTCTCTCGATCTGAATCGTATCAATAAATTTCCAGACTGAAATCTTATTCTAGTGACATGAAAAAATCATCCTTTTCTTCCCCGGACAACCAACACTTTCCTGAAATAACACTGACTGAATTCAGGGGAATCCAATTTCTTCACTTTGGGACGGACTGGATCCAGGGTGCCATGCGTTTGAATAATCCATTCGAAATCGTCCTCGATTATGTTCAGCAAATGATGGCGTGGATGCTTTTCAGGGAAAATCCAGAACATATTGTGCAATTGGGACTGGGGAGCGCTGCACTGACCAAATTCTGCTATCAGCATTTTCCCGACGCAAATGTCACGGCCATTGAGCTGAATCCTGAAGTCATCAGCATTTGCAGAAAAGCATTTCATCTTCCTGAAGATGACCGTCGGCTCAACGTCATACAGACTGACGCTTTTGAATACATTGAATCAAGAAAAAACCAAAATGAAATAGATGTCATCCAAGTTGATCTTTACGACGAAAATGCCGCAGCACCTGTCTTTGACTCTCCGGAATTTTATCGGGGCTGTGCCGATGCACTGGTTCCGGATGGCATGATGACCGTCAACATTTTCGGGGATGAATCCAACCGGTCAAAGAGCATCGAAGCCATCCGGGAAAGTTTCGATTCGGTTGTCTGGTTACCGGAACTCGATGCCGGCAACATCGTCCTCCTGGCATTCAAGAAGTCACCTGCGGTCAATTTCGAAGAGCTCTACCGACATGCGAAACGGATCAGGAAAGAAACAAAACTGAAGGCCGTCCAATGGGTAAACCATCTTCAGGACTGGATGAAAGACTGTTAAATCTGACGATAATGTAAAACTGTCGATTATATTCCGGCATTTTCATTCACTTACCCAAGACCATCCCATCTTCAATAATATATTGGGCATTTTTCCAATTCATTGTCTTTTTATTCCTCCCTCAAAAAGTTTCCGATGTACCAAATACCTGCATCAGCAAGAACAGGAGCCCATTCGAAAAGAAGAATTGACGTTTACATGGACATGTCATCTGGCAAGGTAATCACGAAGAATGTAGAAGGAGGAAAGGACAAATGAAGGCAGGAGAGAAGAGAGATCAGTCTTTTGGAGAAGGAAGTGAAAGAAGAGAGGAGAGGCCGGACAATAAAAAGAGGTGGAGAATTTGGGATAAAAAAAAGCCCCTAAGGTTAGTTAGGGGCTTTTTCAGTATATTTGCCTGACGATAACCTACTTTCACACTGGTTTCAGCACTATCATCGGCGCAATGTCGTTTCACGGTCCTGTTCGGGATG
>JAEYIG010000235.1 GCA_023409175.1 Pseudomonadota bacterium | reverse complement strand
TTTCATTTTGTCAGCAGGACAAGGCTGCCTCCGGCAATCATCATGCCCCCGACGATGACCCGCCAGTTGAGGGGCTCTTTCAGGATGATGACCGACAGGATGATCGTGATGACGACACTGAGCTTGTCGATGGGCGCCACAAACGAGACGTCGCCTGCCTGCAATGCCTTGAAGTAGAAAAGCCAGGACAGGCCGGTGGCGATTCCGGAAAGGATGAGGAAAATCCAGGTGTTGCGTCCGATGGCCCTGACTTCGCCAATATGGTTGCCGGCGATTACGATGCCCCATGTGATGGCGAGGATGATGACGGTGCGGATAGCGGTCGCCAGGTCGGAATTGACGTCTTTGACGCCGAGTTTGGCGAAGATGGCCGTCAGGGCGGCGAAAAAGGCCGACAGCAGGGCATAGGTTTTCCACATGGTGCGCTCCTTTTTTTGACCGGTAGATCCCGGCAGGATAATGGATTGGCTCGTGTCAGGAGTATGGCGTATTGCGTCTGTCCGCACCATATCGGAAGACAATTTTTATCCGTTTTTTCCCAAAGAGACGGGGAAAGCAAAAGCCGAAAAGGAAACGGAAGCAACCGGAAAATGTGCCGCCGCATTTTCCGGTCAAAACCGTCAATAGACGTTTCCTGCCATCTGTACCAGTTTTTCCAGCAGGGCCTCGATCTTTCCGGTGACCGGATGGTCTTGCAGCCCGTATTCACCGGCCAGCAGGGACATTCTGGGAAAGGCCAGCCAGGTGCTTCCCGCTTCGTCTTCCCAGACGGCAATGCGCAGGGGCAACTCGACGGCGATGCTCTGGTCTGCCTGCATCAGGCCTGTCCCGACCTGTGGCGAGCCGAAGACCAGGACGGTGGTCGGCCTCAGCTGGAGCCCGACTTCTCTTGCATTTCTGGCATGGTCGTATTTGGCGAACAGCGGGATGTTTTTCTTTTTCAGGATGTTTTCCAGTTTTCCGACCGTGTCGGCGACGGAAAGTTGCCCTTCGTACAGGTACAGCTTGTTGTCGTCGTATTGTGTCGAGAGCAGGTCGCCGAAGGCCGCGGCGATCCTCCGTCCCGGATTGGTGAAGTCGATGCCTTCCCTGTTGCACATCAGGGTCACGCAGACGAGTTCGGATGCATCGGTAAAGCGGGACAGGAAAACGGAATAGCCGGGCGTCGATCCCTTGATGTCCATAAGGCCGCGGTGTCGGTAAAAATGCCAGCCGGCGACAGCCGGCACTTCCTTCCCGTCCGGCAGTTTCCAGCCGGTATAGATGAGTGCACGGTTTTCCGGTCTGGCAATGAGGATGGAACCGGCCAGACAGATGTCCCAGAACGAGATGTCCTGTGCGCTGGCCCAGACATCACCGAATCCCGGCAATGCAGCGGTGACGACCGGAGGGACAGGACGGCCTTCATTGTCGTTGCCGACGGCCGGTTCGGCCGGATCGACGTAGCGCACGTCTTTTTTGAAGAGTTCGTGTGTCCCGTTGCTGGCATTGAGGTTTTCGACGTTGAAGTCTTTCAGGTTTTCCGCAAAGGCGGTGTGCTTCAGCCCGATTTTGTCGATCTGGTTTTCGGTGATGTAGGCGATATGGGATTGTCCACTCGCGGCTTCGATGATACCGGCCAGGATGGCGAAGTTGGTCGCGGACAGGGCGACGCCAGTTCCCGGGGCGAACGCGAGCGGTTTGTCTTTGACGAGTCCGACAAGTTCAGCGACCGTCAGTTGCCTCTCGGGCTCCCAGCCTGTCGCGTCCCTGTAGTCGGCTATGCCCGTAGCGTGACGGAGCAACTGGAGTACCGTGATATTTTTCCATGCGTCAGGCAGGTACGGGAGATGGGCCGATGCGGGAGCGTTGACGTCGATTTTTCCGGCTTCGTATAACTGCATGATGGCGACGGCGGTGAACCCCTGCGAAATCGGCCCGGCTGGCCAGAGCGTGTTGACGCTTGCCAGACGGCGCTGTCTGGCGTCGGAAAAACCGTACCCGACAACCCGGGGGATGTAGGGAGCCTGAACGATCGCCAGTGTCAGTCCGTCGATGCCGCGTTCTTCCATGAATTCCCAGACCATCCGGTCAACGGTCTTGCCGAGATAGGAAACGTCCGTGTCCCCACGGTTTTTGAAACGTTCGTTTTCGCGTGTGTTCATCACTTCCTCCTGATATGGGGTCGCCCGTCGGGAAAGGCTTGTCTTGTCTGGACGGTCCGACTGGAGCCGGATTGAAAACGGTTCGGGAAGGAGCCGCCTGAAGGGAGACGCCTTTTTCATGATCCGGCAGAATCCGCTTTCCCTCAGGAAAGCCTGCTGTTGATTCCGTCGGCTGTTTCCGGTTCCAACATGGCGTTGAAATGGTGATTGCACCATATTGCGGAACAAGACGCGATTGAAAAACGGTCAGGTTTTGATGCAGGCCAAAAGGGCAATGTTGCGGGGACGGATGGTACGGTAGAAATTCCGTTGCATCTGGTTGCTTCCGCTGGTGCCGGGAGAGGAAGTCAAACCATCCTGATAATTTGCCTCGCTGTCATGATCCAGTACCCCTTCGGCATCAGCGGTATAGCGGTAGCCCGACCATGAAACGCGGCTGAAATTGCCTGCCGCTGTTCCGGTATTGCTGAGGATTTTCGAGGGTTCCTGTTTGCTGCCAAACGTCCTGCCCGGATCGACGGTATTGTTTTCGTCCCAGCCGCGGATGAATTCGCCCCTGATGTCAGGGAGGTTGAACGTGGTTTCTCCATCACCTGCCCCAAATATCGTCCCAATGACAGCAAACAGGGCGGCATAGGTTTCGCGGGAAACTTCGTCGCCATTTGCCGCCAGGTATCCGGCAGGAGCGGTATTCATGGCAAACCAGTTGACACATCCGGTCGCAACACTGCTTTGCATGATGGTGTCCTGAAGTGCCGATATGCTCCCGATATCGGCCTTGTTATTGACAACGTTCCTGACATTATCCAGTTCTTCAAGGCTGGCGTTGCCGGACAGGTCGGTTTTATCGGCTTTCAGGGAAATGGTTTGGCTTATTCCGTCCATGTCGATCCCGAGGGTTTCGCGTGCGGATTTTTTGTCGCCGCTGTCGTTTCAAAAAGGTCATTGAGGAAATCGCGCAATTTTCCCAGTGCTTCCTTCATTTCACCGCTTGTTGTCCCCGGTGTCTTGTTGCCGGCCAATGTATTTTTCTCAGGAAGTTTTGTCGTTTGTTTCTCCAGTAAAAAAGCCTCTGCTCTGGCAGAGGCTTTTGATAAGTATGAGTGGTGGTGTTCAGGCTGTCCGGTATCGTTTCAGCTCCGGCATGGGAACCGTGATTTCAGTTTGGGGGATTTCT
>JAEYIG010000232.1 GCA_023409175.1 Pseudomonadota bacterium | reverse complement strand
AAATTTCATCGCGCCACTCCAATGTTCAATAAAGAAGAAAAGCAGAACATCTCATTGTTCTGCCACGTTTTTCTGGCGCTGTCGCGTGCCATTCATCAATCAGGGAATTATACGTTATCTGCGTTTTTGTGTTTGTCCGCCGTCAGGTAAGTGACCGCAAATGACGGAGATTATCCACCCCGAAAAGCGTGCGGTTTCTGTCGCAGAAAAAGACAGGCATTTAAAAAACGCCGATTGTCGCAGAAATAAAAGGCTTTTGGGGATTTTTACCGTCATTTATTCAACATTTTTTGTTGTTTTTTTGAATGATCAAAACATTTCATGAAAACGGTATTTTGTTTTTTCATTCCCTGACGTTTTGCTGTTTTTCCGAAAACGTCTTCAAGGGCAGTTTTTTTTGTCAAAAATGTTTATTTACGGCAATTTTTTCAGGGATGTTTTACAATCCTTACCAGTAGATTGTCGAAACAAAGAAATTGTCATCGCAAGCGGATTCGTATGGCACAGATCAAACCTGTCAGGGCCTGAATTGTGCGGATTGATCCGTCGTGACCTATATTCCAGTAAAGGTATACGGATGGAATTGAACTGGCTGCTGAACGAATATGACGGTATTGTCTATGTCAGCGATATGCAAACCTACGAATTGCTGCATATGAACCGGGCCGGGTGTGAAGCGTTTGGCGTCAATGAACGCAGCTTCATGCACCAGAAACGCAAGTGTTACGAGGTACTTCAGAAGAGGGATACACCTTGTCCTTTCTGTACCAATGATCATCTGAAAGAGTCCGGTTTTTATGAATGGGAACATCATAATGATGCTCTGGATACGACTTATCTCCTGAAAGACCGGAAATTCATGTGGAACGGCCGGGAAGTGAGGATTGAGTTCGCGGCCGATATTTCGATGTACTCCAAGAAAATTGCCATTCATGAAAAAGAACGCAATTCGATCCTGAAAAGTTTGCCGGGCGGCATCGCACGGGTCGATGCCCGTGACATGAAAACGGTGCTCTGGTACGGGGCAAATTTCCTGCGCACGATCGGTTATACAGAAGAGCAGTTCAAAAAAGAACTGAATAGCGAATGCCGTTATATCCATCCGGATGATATGGAAAAAGTGCTGACCCTCATGGACACTTTGAAAATGTCTGGCGAAACCGTACAGGATGAAATGCGGATTGTCAGGCGTGATGGCGAAGTACGCATTCTGAACGTGACATTCTCTTATGAAGACGGGGAATCAAGCGAGGATGGTATTCCTTCCTGTTATAGCGTCGGAATTGATATCACCGAAACGAAAGCGCGGCAGGAGTTGCAGAGGAAGGCACTTGAAGAGGCTTGCCAGGTTGCCAGAATGGCCAATGATGCCAAGGCGAATTTCCTGTCCAGCATGTCACATGACATCCGTACTCCCATGAATGCCATTCTTGGGATGACGGCGATTGCCGGCAACAAGCTGGACGATCCGGCAAAGGTACGCGATTGCCTGAAGAAGATCACGATCTCCAGCAAATACCTGTTGTCGCTGATCAACGAAATTCTGGATATGTCCCGGATCGAGAGCGGAAAACTGAGCATTTCCCAAAATAATTTCGATCTTGGCGAACTGGTCGAAAACACGCTGGAGTTGTGTCGTCCGCTGCTGATACAGAAAAAACATGATATTCGGGTCAATATCGGCAAAAGGATTCACGAGGATCTGGTGGGCGATCCGGACCGCCTGCAGAAAGTGTTGTTGAACATCCTCTCCAATGCGATCAAATACACGCCTGACGGCGGCCTGATTGAATGGACTATTGATGAGAAACCGCTGGGATTAACGGATTTCGCGATGTTTGAATTCGTTTTCAGGGATAACGGTATCGGAATGTCCGAAGAGTTTGTCAAACATATTTTCGAGCCGTTTGCCCGTGCGGAAGATACCAGGACAAATGAAGTGCAAGGGACAGGATTGGGGATGGCAATTACCGAAAACATTGTTCACCTGATGAACGGGACTATCGAGGTTGAAAGCAAATTAGGGGAAGGGACTTGTTTCACGGTCAGTGTTCCTGCAAAAATCCAGGCAAAATCAGTCGTGGCAAACGGTGAATTCTCAGGCCTCTCTGTTCTGCTTGTGGCCGACGAACTCGATGTTTGTGAAAGTACGGCGTCGATACTGGACAATATCGGTATCGGGGTGAAGTGGGTATTGTCCGGTCAGGAGGCTCTTGATGAAATCCGGCACGCACATGAAAAGGGCAAGGATTATTTTGCAGTCCTAATAGACTGGAGAATGCCGGTAATGACCGGTCTGGAAACAGTCAGGGCTATCCGGGAACTGGCAGGTCCCGATATGCCTTTGCTGGTCATTTCCGCTTATGATTATGCCGATATTGAAGAGGATATGAAAAAAGAGGCGGCTGACGCTTTCATGATGAAACCACTCTTCAAATCCAGATTGATAACGATACTGCGCCAGTTCCTTGAAAAACGACATGCCAAAGAGCTCGGGAACGCTTCAGGCAGTGCTGCGGACGGTCTGGACGGACGTCGCCTGTTGCTTGTCGAGGATAACATCCTGAATCGCGATATTGCTCGCGAGCTTCTTGAAATGAAAGGAGCGACCGTCGAGGTGGCAGAGAACGGGAAGGTTGCCGTTGATCTTTTTTCAGGTTCGCGGCAAGGATGGTATGACCTTATCCTGATGGATATCCAGATGCCTATCATGAATGGGTATGAGGCGTGTGCGGCCATTCGGGCGATGGACAGGACTGACGCCAAAAAGGTGCCGATACTGGCTTTGACGGCCAATGCGTTTCTGGATGACGTCATCCGGGCAAAAAAAGCGGGGATGAATGAACATTTGTCCAAGCCGATTGATTCCGTGAAAATGATTTCACTTGTCAGAAAGTGGCTTGTTTCGCCTGAAATAACATCGGGACAAAACAGTTAGGGGCACAGATGAACTGTGCCCCTTGGGGAGTCACAACACCGGCAAGCCGGGAGGGAGCCCCCTTTTCCGTGGCGTAAGCCACTGGAACCTTTCAGGATCAGAATCTATGGGTTATCCCGACCTGAACGCCTGTCACGCTATCGTTATTGAAGCCGCTGCCCCTGAAGAAATTGGAGATGGCGTAATTTTCAAAGTCCGTGTATGCCAGAATGCCGTAAAGTGACGTTCTCTTCGACAGGTCATAGATATAACCGAGCCCGTATTGTTTCAGGTCTGCCGAGCTGTTGTTTGCCCAGTAATTGCCGCCATCGGCTCCCGAAACGCCATTGACGTCCTTGAGTTTGACGTAGTTGAATGACGCTTTCAGGGTTCCCGGCCCAAGTTTGTAGTTCACACCGAAAATCCAGCTGTTCATCGTGGCGGAAACGCCGTTGATCAGTGTCGAGTCCGCTATGCCACTGTTGGATTTGCCACCGTCATACCAGCCCTTGTCCTTTGTCCGTTCATACGCCAGCGACAGTCTTAACGGGCCCCAGCTGTATGCGCCACCGACGTCCCAACGGTATGAATCGTTCGAATCGGT
>JAEYIG010000222.1 GCA_023409175.1 Pseudomonadota bacterium | reverse complement strand
AAACTGGATATCGATTTGTGGAACCTGACGGCCAGACTGGATGGGGTCGTCCTCACCGATCCCGATTCGAAAGAGCCCTTTGCGTCTTTCGACCACCTGTTTGTCGAATTGTCTCCGGAAACCTTTTCCGAACAGGCTCCTGTCGTGAAGGAAATCCGGCTCGTCAATCCGAATATCCATCTTGTCCGTTACGGGAAAAAGCACTACAACATCAATGACCTCGTGGCTTATGCCATGAAGCCGAAGGAAGACGATTCGAAAACGAATTTTTCCATCAACAATATCCAGATCGACAACGGAACGATTCGGATAGACGATCTTCAACGGAAAAAGAACCTGTCGATCGAAGAGTTGAACATCGACATTCCGGTCATTGCCAATATTCCGACGCAAGTCGAGATATTCACCAATCTGGCGATCAGCGCGAAAGTCAACAATGACAAAATCGAGCTGGTCGGCAAATCGCGGTCGAAACCGGCATACGACAAAAAATCGGGCAAGATCGCTCTCAAGCTGGACAAGCTCGATTTGCCGACGTATCTGGGATATTTGCCTTTCGATCCGGGTTTCAAACTGAAAAGCGGAAAGTTCTCGGCTGACCTTGAAATCATCTTTCCCAGAAAGAAAGAGGAGAAAAGAAGGATTCTGGTCAAAGGTGACGTTACCCTCAATTCAGTGTGGCTGGCGGAATCGGCTGGAGCAACTCTTCTCAGGTTTTCGGAACTCAAGGTCGATATCGACAAAAGCGATATCCTCTCAGGAAAGATCGGAATCGGCCGTATCGGCCTGAAAAATCCCGAGGTGTTCCTGGACAGGAACAGTAACGGGCAGTGGAATTTCGAACGTTTGCTGGATGCCGGGAAAAAGACCGAAACGAAAACGCAGCAGGCAAAGAATGGGAACCCTGCGGAAAAACGGCCTCTTGTTATCTATCTCACGCAGCTTGCCGTGACTGGAGGACAGGTCTTCATCACGGACAGGACTTACAAGACGCCGGTCAATATCTCGGCCAGAAATGTCGGCGTCAATGTTGAAAACCTGTCCCTTGACATGGACAAACATGATGTGAGTGCCAGCAGTATCGTTTCGAGTGGCACCCATATCCGTTTCATCCACAGCATGCCTGAATTGCTCGACAAGTTCAAAGGCGACGACAAGTCTGCCCTGACACAAAAAGCCTTGAACAAGGCGGCAGAAAAGTCCGGTTTCCATTTTCAGGTCAAACAGGCGGTACTCAGGAACTGGTCGATGCACCTTGAAAACCGTCAGCCGAAAGAACCGGTTGTTACACAGGTGTCCCAACTGAATGTCACGGTGAACAACGTGTCCGACTCGTTGGACAAGCCGCTTGCCGTATCGGCCAGCGCAAGAATCAACGACAGGGGATCGTATCTGGTGAAAGGGAATGTTACCGTTTCGCCGCTAAAAGCCGATCTGGACGTGGATTTCAGCCATGTCAGCATCCAGTTCATCCAGCCTTACATCAATGACTACGTGAACCTTTCGTTGCGGAAGGCGGATTTGTCCGTCAAGGGAAAACTTCTGGTGGATACGTCGCCGTCCGGTGTCCTGCAGGGACAGTTCAAGGGGGGCGCGGCCGTCAGCAATCTTTCTGCAGTCGACCAGATGACAAAACGTCCGGTTATCAGCTGGAAAGACCTGGCCTTTGAAGGGGTATCCGTCAACCTGAATCCGCTTTCTGTCACGATCGACAAGGCCCGGATGACCGATGTGGTCGCAAGGGTCATCCTGCTGGCGGACGGTCGCCTGAACCTCCAGAATATCTTGCGCAGCAAGGCCGGCGGCCAGAAGAGCCTGACTGAAAATGAAGAGGGGCAAGAGCCTGCCGCCATTCGGGAGGGTGCAACTCCTGTAGCGCAGGCACCTGTTGCACCGGAACAGACAAAACCCGGGCAAGTCGGGCAGGAACAAAGGAAACCTGAAACTGCCACGCAAACTGTCGTATTACCCGCGCCGGACGGTCAGGAAAAGCCGGATTTTTCCCTGGCCATCAAGAAATGGATCATCAAAAACGGAACCGTCCGTTTTTCGGATAATTTCATCAAGCCACGGTACACGGCCAATATCCAGAATCTGCGGGGCGCGTTCATCAATTTGTCGAATGACCCGAAAACGCAATCGAGAATACGGCTTCGGGGACAGGTCAATGGAGCACCGCTGGACATTTCGGGTTATGTCAATCCATTGAGCGAGAAATTGACCCTGAACATCAAGGCACAGGTGACAGGCATGGAACTGGCGCAGTTTTCCGCCTATTCCGGCAAGTATCTGGGTTACGGGATCGAAAAAGGGAAACTGACGTACAAGGCAACCTACAAGGTCCAGAACGGGATGCTGACTGCCGAGAATTCACTGGTTCTCGACCAGTTGACGCTGGGCCAGAAAGTCGAAAGCAAGGAAGCGATCAGCTCGTCCATCGAACTGGCACTGGCGCTTTTGAAAGACAGTAATGGCGTAATCGACCTCAATGTCCCGATTTCCGGCTCGTTGAACGATCCCCAGTTCTCGCTGGGCAGTATTGTCGGAAAGGTCATCTTGAATACCCTGAAGCGGATCGTTACCGCTCCTTTTGCGTGGTTGTCTTCGTTGAATGAAAAAGAGAAAAACCTCTCGGGCATGATTTTCGGGCCGGGCAGTGCCACTTTGTCAAAAGATGACGAAAAACGTCTGGAACGGTTGGCCAACGGCCTTGTCAAGAGGCCGAAGCTGAAGCTCGAAATTACAGGCTTGTATGACGACGTTGCGGATAGGGAAGGGCTTGGGCAATCGACGCTGGACAGGAAAATCCGTTCCCTGAAACGCAAGAAAACCGGGGCGCCATCGTTTGAGGACATCAAGGTCAGCGAAAAGGAATATCCTGAGTTGCTAAGGGAAGTCTACAAGAACGAAAAATTCGACAAGCCGAAAGAACTGCTCATTTTCGACAAGAACGTGCCGGTTCCGGAAATGGAAAAACTGCTGATCCAGCATTATTCCACGACTGACGATAACCTGATCCTTCTGGCTAACCGGAGGGCGGAGGCGGTCAAGAACTGGCTCGTCCTGAAAGGCAAAGTGCCTGACGAAAGGATCTACCTGATGGCAAGCAAGAAAGGAACGTCCGAAAAGGACAAGCCGGCACATCGGGTCGATTTCAATTTGCGCTGGAAAAACTGATCCGGAAATCCGCTTCAGTTATTCATTTGTCACTACGGAAGACGGGAGAACCTTTTGGGAAAGGGCGGCTTAAAAAGCGTGAACCGGCAAGCCCGAAACGCCATGGCACGTCCGCCGCTTTCGTAATGCCGATCCTGGGGCCGGCCACAATGTCCACCGGGATATTCCTTGGCAACAGGATACACTCCGCCGAACTGAGCAGAAGCCCGTTTTCCCGGTCCGTAATGCCCAAAGCCTGACTCACCCGGCCGGGGCCTGCGCATAAAAGACGGATGTCCGACATATTTCGTCGTTCTTTCATCGTCTCGATCCCCGTCGTGGGTTCAATGGCACGGATCAGCACGGCCGAACCGTGGTTTTCTTCTCCACAGACGAAATTGAAACACCAGTGGATACCATAAGACCTGTAAACGTAGATCGCATCTGGAGGCCCGAACATGATGGCATTGCGCCCGGTAGGACCACAAAAACTGTGGGATGCCGGGTCGGTCTGGTCGTAGGCTTCCGTCTCGACTATGATGCCACCGACACCCTGATAGGAGAAAAAAGAGCCGATCAATTCTTGTGCGACGAGATCCGATGGTTGGAGAAAATTGATTGCTTCAGTTTGCGGCATGGCGTTGATGCGTGTTAAAGCTCTGACACGGAATGGCGGGTGATATCGTTATCGGCACCGATTTCGATCCAGTCGCCCCGGGGCACGGTGCCATCGAGATGCCAGTCCGACAGGACCAGACGGATGCATTCGCCATTTTCGGTTGTACAGGTATGGCGGCCGGGTCGATGGGTATGGCCGTGAATCATCACGGATGCACCGGTTTGTCGGAACAGGTCGGCGATGACGGATGCGTTGACGTCCATGATGTCAGCCGGTTTTGCCTCATTGGCTTTTTTGCTTTGCTGACGATAGCCTGAAATTATCTTTTTTCTTTTGGACAGCGGAAGGGCGAGGAACAGGAAACGCACGATCGGATTATGGGTCCGTTTCCTGAAACGCATGTAATTGATGTCGTCCGTGCATTGTGCGTCGCCATGAGCCAGAATGATTTTTTTGTCGCCAAATTCGACGATGGCCAGTTCAGGGAGGGCTTTTGCCCCGATGGTCCGCAGGAATTTCCGGCCGGTCAGGAGGTCACGGTTGCCGGGAATCCAGAAAACGGCTGTCCCGTTATCCGAAACCTGACGGATTGCGCCAAGGATGGTTTTCACGGTATCCGAATCCATATCGTCATCACCGACCCAATATTCGAACAGATCGCCAAGAATGTAGAGCTGTTCAGTCCGGGTTGCCTCTTTTTCCAGGAACTGCAGAAAAGCGGCAATCGTTTTGGGCGCGCCAGCCTGCAAGTGCAGATCGGAAATGAAAAGCGCTTTCGAACTTTTCATTGGCGGGGCAGGCTGGTTCATATGGATTCGGTATGCGGATTGAAAGAATCAGATTTCTTCCGCTTTTTCGATGACGACGTCTTCAACAGGAACGTCGGCATGCATACCGGCGCGGCCGGTTTTGACGTGCTTGATCTTGTCGACGATTTCCTTGCCTTCGGTCACTTTGCCGAAAACGCAGTAACCCCAACCGTCCTGACCAGGATAGTCGAGGAAGTCGTTGTCGCTGACGTTGATGAAGAACTGGGCGGTAGCGGAGTGGGGATCGGACGTTCTTGCCATGGCGATGCTGTACGTTTCGTTCGACAAACCGTTGTTCGCTTCGTTTTCGACCGGTGCTTTCGTTTTTTTCTGGCCCATGCCGGGTTCGAAACCGCCGCCCTGAATCATGAAGCCGTCAATGACACGATGGAAAATGGTGTTGTCGTAATGTCCGGAACGGACGTAGGACAGGAAGTTCTCGACGGTTTTCGGAGCGTTTTTGGCATCGAGTTCGATCTTTATCGTGCCGAGATTGGTGTGAAGTGCGACGGCCATAATATTCCTTATGATGAAATTGAAAATCTGCCAAATGCAGTCCGGGATAACAAAGTATCCCTGTTATTTTGACAGACGGACAGGGTAACGGTTTTAACAAACAACGAAAAAACATTCATTTCGCAGTATCCGCATTCTAGCAAACTCTTTGTTTCTGCGATATTGCCTGTGTCCGGTAGCTGGAGCGTCCGGAGGGAATGATTCCCTTTTGAAAATGCATGTCAAAACGGCTATATCACAGTAAAATAACTGTTTTATTTGATTTTCTAACCAAGTCTCTCTCATGGACAGTCTGCAGATATATAACAGTTTAACGAGAAGCAAAGAGGTCTTTACGCCTATAGAACCGGGTAAAGTGAGAATGTATGTGTGTGGAATGACGATTTACGATTTCTGCCACATCGGCCACGCCCGCATGATGATGTCTTTCGACGTTGTTTATCGCTGGCTGAAAGCTTCGGGCTATGAGGTGACTTATGTCCGCAACATCACCGACATCGACGACAAGATCATCAATCGTGCCGCCGAAAACGGCGAAACGATTTCAAGCCTGACTTCGCGTTTTACGCAGTACATGCACGAAGACACCAGCGCGCTTGGCATTTTGCCTCCCGATCATGAGCCGCGGGCGACGGAATTCGTTCCCGAAATGCTGGAACTGATCGGCAAGCTGGAAACAAACGGCCTGGCATACCAGTCGACGGACGGAGACGTCAATTATTCCGTTCGCGATTTTGAAGGCTACGGCAAACTGTCCGGCAAGTCCCTGGACGATTTGCGTGCCGGGGAACGGGTCGACATCAATACCGGCAAACGCGATCCGCTTGATTTCGTCCTGTGGAAATCGGCAAAGCCGACCGAACCTGAAGAAGCCAAATGGGAGTCAAAATGGGGATGTGGCCGTCCGGGCTGGCATATCGAGTGCTCTGCCATGTCGAGCAAACTCCTCGGCGAGCATTTCGACATACACGGCGGTGGCGCGGACTTGCAATTCCCGCATCATGAAAACGAAATCGCCCAGTCCGAAGGGGCTTCGCACCATCCATTCGTCAATTACTGGATGCATAACGGCTTTGTCCGCGTGGACAATGAAAAAATGTCCAAGTCGCTTGGCAATTTCTTCACTATCCGCGACGTGCTGAAGAGTTACGATGCTGAAGTGCTTCGTTTTTTCATCATCCGTTCGCATTACCGCAGCCCGCTGAATTATTCCGACCCCCATCTGGACGACGCGAAAAATGCCCTGACCCGTCTTTATACGGCCTTGAAGGATGTTGAAGTAGAGGACAAACCGGTCGATTGGAAGGACGAATACGCCGTTCGCTTTGCGAATGCCATGAACGACGATTTCAATACCCCTGAAGCCGTTGCCGTACTGTTTGAACTGGCCAATGAAGTCAACCGGTCCCATTGTTCCGGACTGGCTTCGCAGTTGAAAGCACTTGGCGGCGTTCTTGGCCTTCTTCAACGCGACCCGCGCCAGTTCCTGAAGGGTGACGCTGTCGATGCCGGTGAGGAAAAATGGATCGAAGACCGTATTGACGCCCGTATCGCTGCCAAGAAAGCGAAGGATTTTGGCGAAGCCGACAGGATTCGCGCTGAATTGCTGGAGAAGGGGATTGTTCTCGAAGACAAGCCCGGTGGCAAAACCGAGTGGCGACGTTCCTAGTGGAAAACGACAAGACGTTTTCCCTGCTTGATGAAGCTTGCTGGGATCAGGCTTGCGCCGAATTGGGAAAGCGCGATCCGGTCATGCAAGAGCTGATTGCCGCTTCAGGGAAGGACCGTCTGCAAACCAGAGGCGAGCCTTTCCAGACGCTGGCACGTTCGATTGTCGGACAGCAGATTTCGGTCAGGGCGGCCGATTCGATCTGGAAACGGTTTTTGCTGGTTTGCCCGGGGTGTTCCCCTGAGGAAATATTGACTGCCAGTGCACAAGACCTCTCTGCCAGCGGATTGTCGAAACGGAAAGTGGAATACCTGAAAGATTTGGCGTTTCATTTCCTGGAGCGTAAAATTCAGGCCGACCGATGGCCCGATATGTCGGATGAGGAAATCATTGCCGACCTGATCCAGGTTCGGGGAATCGGCAGGTGGACGGCCGAGATGTTCCTGATCTTCAATCTGCTGCGCCCGAATGTGTTGCCGCTCGACGATGTCGGCTTGTTGAAAGGAATCAGCACGTCTTATTTTTCCGGTGAAGACATCACTAAAAAAGACGTGCGGGAAATTGCAGGGAATTGGGAACCATGGTGTACTGTCGCGACATGGTATTTGTGGCGCAGTTTGACACCACTTCCGGTAGAATACTGAAAAATTAATTTTCTCGACTGCCAAAGCCTTGCAGTCGGTTTAAGGAGATAGTGTGGCTAAAACGAATTTTCTCAGCTTCGAGCAACCCATTGCTGAACTGGACGCCAAAATCGAAGAATTGCGTTTCGTCCAGGATGATTCGGCTGTCGATATTTCGGAAGAAATATCCCGGCTGATGAAAAAGAGCAAGCAGCTGACAAAAGAGATTTATTCCAAGCTGACGCCATGGCAGGTTTCGCAGATCGCACGCCATCCGAACAGGCCTTATACGCTGGACTATATCAACGAAATTTTCACCGATTTCCATGAACTGCACGGGGATCGCGCGTTTGCGGACGATCCGGCTATTGTCGGCGGCCTTGCCCGTTTCAATGGCATCCCATGCGTCGTCATGGGCCATCAGAAAGGCCGCGACGTCAAGGAGCGCAGTTTCCGCAATTTCGGCATGCCACGTCCTGAAGGCTATCGCAAGGCCTTGCGCCTGATGAAAATGGCAGAGAAATTCAATTTGCCGATTTTCACGTTTGTAGACACGCCGGGCGCATTCCCGGGGATTGACGCTGAAGAACGCGGACAGTCCGAAGCGATCGGCAAGAACCTGTTCGTCATGGCCGAACTGAAGGTGCCCATCATCGCCACGATAATCGGTGAAGGCGGTTCCGGCGGTGCTCTGGCAATTGCCGTTGCCGATACCATCCAGATGCTGCAATACTCGGTCTATTCCGTCATTTCGCCTGAAGGTTGCGCGTCCATTCTGTGGAAAACGGCCGAACGGGCCAATGAAGCGGCGGAAGCGCTTGGCCTGACAGCACAGCGCCTGAAATCAATCGGCATGATTGACAAGATCATTGAAGAACCGCTGGGGGGTGCCCATCGCGACCCTAAAGCCATCGCAGTGACCTTGAAACGTGAACTGGCAGAAGCCTACCGCCAGATTCAGGATATTCCTCTTGATGAACTGATCGCTGCCCGCCAGGAAAAATGGCTGAATTACGGTCAGTTCAAAGACAATGAACAGGCCAAATAAGGAAAGCTGTTTTGCTTAATCAGGCAGTCAGAAAAGAGTTTGAACGCGCGTTGGAAGACATTCTGGCGCGCGTTTTTTCCAATAAAGAAGGGGAAGCTCCCGGTCCATCCCAGTTGCAGGAATCGGTGAGGGAAAAACGTATCGCGATAGCCTACAGTGGTGGTCTCGATTCGACCGTACTTTTGCATATGGCGCATTGTTTTGCCGTCAGCAACGGGTACACCCTCTACGCTTTTCACGTGCATCACGGCTTGAACCTCCGTGCCGACGACTGGTTGCACCATTGCGAAAACGAATGCAGGCGGCTTGGCATTCCTTTTGACAGCCGACGTGTGGCGCTCGATAAAAACAGCGGTGACGGGGTCGAGGCAGAAGCCAGGGCCAAACGCTATCAGGCATTGGGCGACATGTGCCAACAACACGACATTCCCCTTTTGCTGACAGCCCATCATCAAGACGACCAGGTCGAAACGGTATTACTGCAACTGATGCGTGGTACAGGCACCGCCGGTCTGTCAGGCATGGAAGCGGTTTCTCGCCCGCCTGAACTTTTCGGGGTTAAAAAGCCTGTTCTCGGCAGGCCGCTTCTCTCGCTTTCCCGCAGGGATCTGGAGTCGTGGCTGGCGGAAACGGACGTTTCACATGTCAATGACGATTCGAACGAAGACGTGAAATACACCCGAAATGCCATCCGGCACAAGCTGGTTCCCGTTCTGGAAGGCCTTTTCCCGGGGTTTCAAAAACGTTTGGCCCGCACGGCGCAACATGCCCGGTCCGCACAACGTCTGCTGGATGCGATGGCCGAAAAAGACCTTGAATGTTGCTCATCTGACAGTCGCACACTGAATCTGGAGACCATGTGTACGCTGGATGGGGACAGGATCGACAACCTGTTTCGTCACTGGCTTTCGGTCAACGGCGTGCGGATGCCGTCGACGGCCTGGCTTTTGCAGGCGAAACAGCAACTGATGGATGCCCGTGAAGACGCCCGGATCGACCTGCAGCTTGACGGTTATACGATACGCCGCTATCGCCAGAACATTTCCATTGGCAAGTCCATTGAATCTTCCGACAACGAGCCCCATCCGCTGGAGATCCAGTGGCATGGCGAAAACACGTTCAGGCTCCATCAATGGCATGGAAGACTCTGCTTTAAAGAGGATGAGACGGGTTTTGACATTGACTGGATACAAAGGCGCAAGCTGAGAATAGAGCCGTATCGTGGAAGTGCCAGACTGAAACTGGCCGGACGGCCGACCAAAACGCTGAAGGCGCTTTGTCA
>JAEYIG010000212.1 GCA_023409175.1 Pseudomonadota bacterium | reverse complement strand
GAACTGGCAAGAGGGAAGACAGGCCGTGTCACCGGGCACCTGATGGGACTGCTGGTCCTGATGAAAGGACAGCCGCTGGCATACAACAAGGACAATCAGGAAGACAAGGAACCGCTTTTCGATACAGTCGATACGGTATCGGACACTTTGCGTATTTTTGCGGATATGGTCAGCGCGATTACGGTCAAACCGGAAATGATGCGTCAGGCTGCTTTTCAGGGGTATGCCACTGCAACCGACCTGGCCGATTATCTGGTCAAAAAAGGGTTGCCATTCCGTGATGCACATGAGGTTGTCGCAAGGGCAGTCCGGTTCTGTGTGGAAAAAGGTTGCGACCTGAGTGAAATGACACTGGATCAGATGAAAGAATTTTCAAACCTGATCGAAGCGGACGTTCTGGAAATACTGACTCTTGAAGGTTCCGTCAAGGCACGGGATCACATCGGTGGAACGGCTCCCGCGCAGGTTAAAAATGCCATCGACAATATGAGAAAACGGCTCGGATTATAAAATGCAGGCTGACTGATAAACGGTTTCGATTTTCATCTGGAGGCTTAAGTGTTTTCTATTATTCAAGCGGCGGGATGGCCGATCTGGTTTTTGCTGATTGCATCGGTCATAGCCTTGGCCCTGATTATTGAACGCCTCATTTATTTGAGACGTCGCAAGATATTGCCTCCTGGATTGCTGGAGCAGGTCATTCGGGAGTGTCGCGAAGGCCGTATTGACGCGGCGGTCATGGAAAAACTGGAAAAGGGGTCGTTATTGGGAATGGTTCTTGCGACCGGTATCCAGCATGCCGATGTTTCCCGCGACAATATGAAGGAAGCGATGGAGGAAACCGGTCGCAGTGTCGCTCTCCAGATGGAACGCTTTTTGACGACGATCGGAACGATCGCCACGCTGGCTCCGTTGATGGGCCTGTTCGGGACGGTTGTCGGGATGATCGAAATTTTCGGTTCCCAGACGGCTGCGGGAGCCAATCCGGCCGAACTGGCGCACGGGATTTCCGTCGCCCTGTACAATACCGGATTCGGTTTGCTGATCGCGATGCCGACGCTCGTCTTTTACCGCCATTTCCGGGCATTGGTTGACAGTTTTCTGATCGAGATGGAACGGCAGTCGGCAAGGCTTGTCGACGTGATCTGTTCCTTGCGTTAATCGGGAAAGAAAGGGGTGAGCATGAATTTTCGTCGGGGAAAAAACCATGAGCAGCCTGAAATCAATCTGATTCCTTTTATTGATGTGCTTCTGGTCATCCTGATTTTTCTGATGGTGACCACAACATACAGCAAATTTTCCGAATTGCAGATTACCTTGCCGACGGCGAATGCCGAAAAAGTACCGCAGCGTCTGGTCGAATTGAACATATCGGTAGGTGCCAACGGGAGTTTTGCCATCAATAATGAACGTATCCCTTACGTCAGCCCATCCCAACTGGCGGCCGAAATGAAAAAACGTGTGCCGCAGACAGAAGGCGGGAAAGGGCCTGTCGTCATCATTTCTGCCGATGGTGCGGCCCATCATCAGAATGTCATTCATGTACTGGAAGCCGCACGACTGGCCGGGCTTGACCGGATTACGTTTGCGACCCGGATGACATCTGAATGACAAAGCTTTCACACAGGATATCCGGATAGAAGAGGACTTTTTGAGCAAATCGAACAGCACGGCAAATAGATGGATGGCCATCTGGCTGAAACGGGGGGTAATCTCCGTCCTGCTGTGGCCGTTGTCTCTTCTTTTCCGTGCTGTCGTCGCTTTCCGCCGTTTTGCTTATGCAAACGGATGGTTCAAGTCATCCCGCCTGCCGGTTCCCGTCCTGATTGTCGGAAACGTTTTCGTGGGCGGGACGGGGAAAACGCCTCTGGTTATCCGGATTGTCGAAATGCTCCGGAACGCAGGTTTTCATCCCGGTGTCATTTCAAGAGGATATGGCACGTCAAATGACGATCCACTACTGGTGACGGACCAATCCAAAACAAGTCGGACGGGCGATGAACCCTTGCTGATCGTTTCCAAAACCGGATGTCCGCTCGTCGTTTGCAGGAACCGGGTCAAAGCTGGCGAATACCTTCTGAATCAGTATCCTGAGGTCGATATCATTATTTCAGACGACGGGATGCAACATTACGCTTTGGCCCGGGATATCGAAATCATGTTGTTTGATGGCCGTGGAGGGGGGAACGGGTGGATGTTGCCGGCAGGCCCTTTGCGGGAGCCGGTTTCACGGCGGAGGGATTTTACCGTCATCAACGGGAATAACAGCCCGGCACCCGGCAATCCCATTTATGTGGCCGACATGTATCTGATGCGGATGATGACAGACAGGGCAGAGCAGCTGAAAGACCGTACCCGGATCAGGAAACTGGAGGAGTTCAAGGCAGGTTCTTCTGAACGGCGGTTGAAAATAACCGCTGCAGCCGGAATCGGCAACCCTTCGCGTTTTTTCGCATCCTTAAGGATGGCACGGCTGGATTTTGCGGAAATGCCATTACCCGATCATTTCGCTTATTCGCCCAACCCTTTCAGTAAATTGGATGCCGACATTATCCTGATTACCGAAAAGGACGCAGTCAAATGTGCGCAAATTGACGAAATAATGTCCGATGAACGGATATGGGTGGTTCCTGCACGTGTCGAAATCGATAATAATGATGAGCTGGAACACCGGTTAGTGGAGAAATGCCGTGAATGCAGACTTGCTTGAGATACTGGTTTGCCCGATATGCAAGGGCAAATTGCAATACGACAAGGAAAAACAGGAGCTGATCTGTCGTGCTGACAGGCTGGCTTATCCCATACGCGACGGCATTCCCATCATGTGGGCAGATCAGGCCCGTGAAGTGGAAGGCCTGCCTGAAAAATACTGAATTATTATCTTTTTTATTGATCGAACATGTCCTTTTATGTCGTTATTCCGGCACGACTGGCTTCAACCCGTCTGCCGAACAAGCCGCTTGCCGATATTGGCGGTAAACCGATGGTTGTCAGGGTGGCCGAACGGGCCGTTCTGGCGGGAGCGAAAGACATCATTGTGGCCACCGACGACCAGTCGATTGTCGATGCCTGCGAAAAGCATGCGGTGAAAGCCGTGCTGACGAGAAAAGACCACGTTTCGGGAACGGACAGGATTGCGGAAGTGTCCTCGAAAATGAAATGGGCCACATCCGACGTGGTCGTCAATGTTCAGGGTGATGAGCCGTTGATCGATCCCGAACTGATATCGGCGACGGCGATGCTTGTTTCGGAAAACGTGCCGATGGCGACAGCGGCGCACCGGATGGAACAACCCGAGGAAATATTCAATCCCAATTTCGTCAAGGTCGTGCTGGACCGGTTCAACAAGGCGCTTTATTTTTCACGGGCGGCCATTCCCTGGTACCGCGACGGTTATTCAAAACCCGAAAAGGCCTTTCCCAATCCTTTCAATGCCTTGCGTCACATCGGTCTGTATGCATTCCGCAACGATTTTTTGCAGACGTATTCTTCCTTGTCGATTTCTCCGATTGAGCAAATTGAATCCCTGGAACAGCTAAGGGTGCTTTGGCACGGTTATCCCATTGCGGTCCATGTGACGGAGAAGATTCCTGAAGCGGGTGTCGACACGCCTGAAGATCTGGAGCGGGTCAGGCGTGCTTTTTAATTGCAACAAACCTTATTGACAATTGTCGAATTTGTTTGGATTCCAAGGTAGAATCGGTTATTTCGAGGATGGCTTGCCGTATATTGGCGTGATCAAACCGCCTTCAGCAAGTGGATCGTCATTTTTTCATTCATATTTTTAGGAATTTTGTAATGCGTCTTATATTGTTAGGAGCCCCGGGTGCGGGCAAAGGCACGCAGGCGGCTTTCATCCGTGAACAATACGGTATTCCACAAATTTCAACAGGCGATATGCTGCGTGCAGCGGTCGCCGCAGGCACGCCGCTCGGACTCGAAGCGAAGAAGATCATGGAGTCAGGCGGACTCGTTTCCGATGAACTGATCATCAATCTGGTCAAGGACCGATTGAAACAGCCCGATTGTGAAAAGGGCTATCTGTTTGACGGGTTCCCTCGCACGATCGGTCAGGCCGAAGCCATGAAAGAAGCGGGTATCGCTATCGACTATGTTGTCGAAATCGACGTCCCTGATGAAACGATCATTGCCCGTATGGGTGGCAGACGCGTCCATCCGGGTTCCGGCAGAACGTATCACGTTGAATTCTATCCTCCCAAAGTAACCGGCAAGGATGACCTGACCGGTGAAGATCTCATTATTCGTGATGACGACAAGGAAGAAACGGTCAAAAAGAGACTGGCCGTTTATCACGACCAGACAGAAGTGCTTGTCGGTTATTACAGCAAATGGGCAGAATCCGGTGTGCCGGGCGCTCCCCAATATCGCAAGTTGAATGGCGTTGGCCCGATTGAGCAAATCCGCGCGGGCATTATCGACGCGCTGAAGAATTGAACTCACTCGTAGGCAATAGACATTCGCATTAAACTGAAGTAAACGTCAATCTGATAAAGGAGTCATTATGGCTGTAGGTTTGTGGTTTGCCGTTGCTTGCGGAGTACTGGCCGTGATTTACGGTCTGGTTACCCGAAGCTGGATTCTGGCAAAGGACGCCGGGAATGAAAGGATGCAGGAAATTGCGCATGCCATCGAGCAGGGTGCCGCTGCGTATCTTGCAAGACAGTACCGGACGATCGGTATTGTCGGCGTTGTCCTGTTTATCATCATCGGTTTCATTCCGGGACTGGGCTGGCCGACGGCAATCGGATTTCTTATCGGGGCCGTTTTGTCCGGGGCCTGCGGTTTCATCGGTATGAATGTTTCCGTCAAGGCCAATGTCCGTACCGCACAGGCAGCTGTCAATGGCATGCAGAGTGCGTTAAACGTCGCTTTCCGTGGGGGCGCCATTACCGGTATGCTCGTGGCAGGCCTTGGACTGTTGGGTGTTTCCCTCTTTTATGTCGTGCTGAGCTATATGCCTTCAGCCGCGCTCCTTTCTCCTCATGATCTGATCAAACCTCTGGTCGGCCTCGCATTTGGTGCATCCCTGATTTCGATTTTTGCCCGTCTTGGCGGCGGTATCTTTACCAAGGGCGCTGACGTTGGCGCCGATCTGGTCGGCAAGGTTGAAGCAGGCATTCCTGAAGATGATCCCCGTAACCCGGCCGTTATTGCCGACAACGTTGGCGATAACGTCGGCGACTGTGCGGGTATGGCAGCCGACCTGTTCGAAACCTACGTCGTGACGCTGATCGCAACCATGCTGTTGGGCTCCCTGTTGATCACGAGTGCAACAACCCAGGCAATCATTTATCCCTTATTGCTGGGTGGCGTTTCGATTATCGGTTCCATCATCGGTTGTTCGATGGTCAAAGCCGACCCGAACAAGAAGGTCATGTCTGCCCTGTACAAGGGACTTTGGTGGTCAGCCATCCTGTCGCTCATCGGTTTTGTGGGCGTGACCTGGTGGATCATGCCTGAAGACATGCGTTACCAGATGATCGGCGCATCGGTCGTCGGTATTGTTCTGACGGGGCTGATGGTTTACATCACGGAATACTATACGGGTACCGATTTCAAACCGGTCAAGCATATTGCTGAAGCTTCCACGACCGGACACGGCACCAACATCATTGCCGGTCTGGGCGTTTCGATGAAATCGACGGCTTATCCTGTGCTTGCCGTTTGTGCTGCTATTTTCATCGCTTATCAGTTCTGTGGCGGTTTGTATGGTGTTGCCATTGCGGCGACTTCCATGTTGTCGATGGCTGGTATCGTCGTTGCGCTCGACGCATACGGTCCAATTACCGACAATGCTGGTGGTATTGCTGAAATGGCCGGTATGCCCGAGTCCGTCCGTGCCGTTACCGACCCGCTGGATGCGGTCGGTAATACGACCAAGGCCGTAACGAAAGGCTATGCAATCGGTTCAGCTGGTCTGGCTGCGCTTGTTTTGTTCGCTGACTATACCCATGCTCTGGATTCCATCGGTTTGTCGACATCGTTCGATTTGTCCAATCCGAGAGTTATTATCGGCCTGATTATCGGTGGTCTGATTCCTTACTTGTTCGCCGCGATGGCGATGGAAGCGGTCGGTCGTGCAGCCGGTTCGGTCGTCGTTGAAGTCCGTCGCCAGTTCAAGGAAATCCCTGGCATTATGGAAGGCACGGCAAAGCCGCAATACGACAAGGCTGTCGATATGCTGACGTCTGCTGCGATCAAGGAAATGATTTTGCCGTCCCTCTTGCCTGTTATCGTTCCGATCGTTGTCGGTCTGGCTCTGGGGCCTGCCGCACTCGGTGGCGTATTGATGGGTACGATTGTGACCGGTCTTTTCGTTGCCATTTCGATGACCACGGGTGGTGGTGCCTGGGATAATGCCAAGAAATACATCGAGGACGGTTTCTTCGGCGGCAAGGGTTCCGAGGCGCACAAGGCTGCCGTTACGGGTGATACCGTCGGTGATCCTTACAAGGATACGGCTGGCCCTGCTGTCAACCCGCTGATCAAGATTATCAACATCGTTGCGCTGCTGGTCGTTCCGATGCTGCCTTTGACGGCAGGGTATGTCGCTCCAGTGGAAAAACCGGCTGCTGTCGTCGCTCCGGCGGCTTCGGATGCGGTCAAACCACCTAGCGTTATCATTATCGAGAATGATTGCAATACGCAGTCGAAAGATGCAAAAGTTGAAAAGAAGTAAACAAAATTGCATTGATTTGAAAAAGGCAGCGAACGCTGCCTTTTTTGTTGTGCTTTTATCAGATGTTTACATGTAGAATGATTTTCAAAGGTTTTTTTGTAATATAAATTTTCCAGTAATGTTATTCTCTATGGAAAGACTAGGAAATACTGGTTTTGGTGAATAAATGCCCATTGTATGGTTTCCGGTTAAATGACAAAAGGCATCTTTGTATTTGTGTTGTGGAGGACTTATGTACCAGTGCAAACTTGCCATAAAAATCTTCAGTAGTGACTGTGAGTGGATGTCGCAACTGGAAAAAATTGAACCGCTGGAAAATTTCGAGCATTTTCCCGGCTTTTTTTCTGAATTCAATGCAGAAGAAGTCCGGAATGCCGATATAGTCATCCTCGATTTGCCCATTCCGGAAAAACCCGCTGACGTACGTTCCCTGTGCAAGAAAAACGCTTCCCTTGTATTTTGCGGCACTCCAGAGGAAATCGGTTTCCTTTCTGCTACGGATATGGAAGCCTGCACGGATATCTGGGCAAAGCCGCTTTCTGCCTCCTTTATTTCATTTCAACTGAAGAAGCTGTTGGCTCAGATTAAGTTGAGAAAAGATCATTACCTGACCCATACTTATCTTCAGACAGCGATGGACAGCATTCCTGACCTGATGTGGTTCAAGGACATGAATGGTCTGCACCTTAAAGTGAACAATGCCTTTTGCAATGCCGTCGGGAAGAAAAGGGATGACGTCCAGGGACGTGGCCATAATTACATCTGGGATATTGCACCTGAAGATTATGCCAAGGGCGAATTTATCTGCATTGAGTCCGAAGAAGTGGTCATGAAGGCCCGCAAAACCTGTGTGTTTGATGAAAAGGTCATCAGCAAACAGGGCATGCGCCAATTCAAGACTTATAAGTCTCCCCTCTTTGATGAAGATGGTGAGTTGATGGGAACGGTTGGCGTCGCGCATGACGTCACCGACCTGAGTAATATTACAGTCGAACTGGAAATCATTCTCCGGAGCATGCCTTTTGCCATTATGGTTTATGACGACAAGGGACGGATAACGGATATCAATAACAAGTTCGAGGAATATTTCCGGGTCAAACCGTCCGATATGATCGGCGTGAATTTCGACATCTGGAAAAAGACCATATCCAAAGACTCGAAAGTGAATGAAAACGGTAGGATTGAGGTCAGCCTGTATCATGACGGGGTACTCCGGATAGTCGAAATCAGCGAAGAACCGATTGTCGATGTGTTCGACAGGTTTATTGGACAGCTATGCATTTGCCGGGATGTCACCACTGAACGGACATTCGAGCAGTGTATTTTGTTGAGCGCCAATACGGATGTTCTGACGGGACTCTACAACCGCCGGTTCTTCTACGAAAAAATTGAGGAAAGCCGCTCAGCCCCACAAATCAGTCTCCTCTACGTCGATCTTGACAATTTCAAGCTGATAAATGATTTGTATGGCCATCAAGTCGGTGACGATACCCTGAAAAGTGTCAGTGAAACGTTGACGTCCTGTTGTCCGGATGACCTGATCTGCCGTATTGGCGGTGATGAATTCCTGATTGCCATTGTCGAGCCATGTACGCAGGAAAATCTGGAGAAAAAGGCGGCCTATATTCTCCGGGAAATGCAAAGAATGTTCGATACTTCCGAAAATATGAAAATCCTCTCGGCCAGTATTGGCGTTGCATTTACGACGGAACCCGATATGCCGATTGATCAGTTGATCAAGCAAAGCGACCTGGCCCTTTTATCGGCCAAACGCAGTGGCAAGGCGCAATATTGCGTTTATTCCGACCAGTTGCAGAGTCTGGTCGACAGGCGTGGACGTTAAGCCTTTAACAGATGTGTTTCTTTCTTCATGGCCCTTTATCGGCGCCAGTCTTGCCCTTGCGGGTAGGGGGTTTCAACAGGACAGAACTCATGGACGCCAGTATCAGTATCAGGGCGGCATAATCCTGCCATCTTGGCGTTTCCGACAGAAGCAGTGATCCCGAAAAGACGCCTACGACCGGGATCATCATGACGGAAAGGCTGGAGACGACAGGTGGCAATTTTCTTGCCATCTGGATCCAGATGATATTGGCCATTCCGAAAACGAGAATGCCATTATAGGCGATCGTCGCCCATCCCCATCCGTCCACATGCATATGCCATTTCGAATGTTCGAAAATGAGGGTGTAAACCGTCAGTGGAATGGCACTGATGGCTATCATCCAGAAGGTGACCGCGATGGATGGCATGGGAAGGACCGTTTTCCGCATTTCGACGGTGCCGTATCCCCACCCGCAGGCTCCTATCAGGACAAGGATCGTTCCGAGGGGTTTTCCGGTAATGTTGGAAAATTCACCGGACAATAAAAGCAGCGCACCGCTTCCTGCGCAGATCACGCCAAACCAGGCCATGCGGCTTAATTTGTCCCGATACAGGATATAGCCAGCCAGGACTGCCCAGATCGGCATGGTATAGCCGAGAATGGCCGCGCGTCCGGACGACAGCATGCCTATCCCCAGAATGATCATCGTATTCCAGACCAGCACGTTCGGTATGGAAAGCCTGATCAGCGGCAAGAGTTGTTTGGGTGGGATGGCGAGTGAGGCATGTTGTGAACGTGCAAATATGAACAATACCGGTAAAGCGCCGAGCAGACCCAGTGTGCGGAATGTTATTGGAGGGAAATAACGGATGCCGAATTTCATGATGGGCCAGCTGAATCCCCAGCAAATGGTAAGAAACAGGAGCAAAAGCCATTCTTTTCTGGATAACTGTGACATAGCTGGGCGATAATATGGGGCGATGCAATTTTTATTAACGGAGATATTACAGTGACATTTATTGAAAAACTATCGGCTGCCTGGGAAAAAAGCAATTCGCTTCTCTGCGTCGGATTGGACCCTGACACCAAGCGCTTCCCTGAATATCTCCGTAATCAACCCGATTCCATTTTTACCTTTTGTAAAAACATTATCGATTCGACCGCCGATCTTGTCTGCGCGTTCAAGCCACAGATTGCGTATTTTCATGCAGCGAGAGCGGAAAATCAACTTGAGGCCATTTGCGCTTATATCCGTGAGAATTATCCTGATATTCCGATCATTCTGGATGCCAAGCGTGGCGATATCGGTGCCACCGCACAGCAATATGCGCGCGAAGTGTTTGAACGCTATCAGGCCGATGCCGTTACCCTGAGTCCATACATGGGGTTTGACTCGGTTGAACCTTATCTGGAATATAAAGACAAGGGCGCTATCGTCCTGGCGCGTACGTCGAATCCTGGCGGGTCGGACCTTCAGTTTCTGAAAGTAAGCGAATCGGGAAAAACGATTCCTTTGTATCAGCATGTCGCCCATCTGGTTGCCGAAAAGTGGAATACAAACGGGCAATGTGCAATGGTCGTCGGCGCTACCTTCCCTCATGAGGTGGCCGAGGTTCGGGCGATTATCGGCGATATGCCTCTGCTGATTCCGGGTATTGGCGCTCAGGGGGGGGACATTGAAGCGACAGTCAATGCCGGACGTACGGCAAATGGCACAGGCATGATGATCAATTCATCGCGTGCGATTTTATATGCCGGAATCGACCGGAATGAAGGTTACGCTTTAGTTTCCCGTCAGGCCGCTATCAGGACGCGTGACGAGATCAACCGTTTCCGTTAATACTGTTGGAAGCTCAGGAATGGCTCAGCGCGTTTGAAAGCAGGCGCGCTGTAATGTCCACAATCGGAATGACTTTCTGATAAGCCATCCGGGTTGGCCCGATGACGCCAAGGGTGCCGACAATCTTGCCATTGACCTGATAGGGAGCAGTGACGACGCTCATGTCTTCCGTTGGAAGCAGTTGGGATTCGCCGCCAATATAGATCTGGATGCCGCTGGCTTTGCTGGAAACGTCCAGCAATTGCATCAGAGCCGTTTTCTGTTCAAACATGTCGAACAGCTTGCGCAGGGAGTTGATGTCGTAGGCAAAGTCATTGACATTCAACAGGTTGTTTTCGCCTGCGATAACGACATCATCGCTGTTTTCCGATACCGTTTCATCGCCGGCTTCAATCGCCGTCTGCATCAGTCTGGAAAGGTCGCCATGGATTTCCTTGAGTTCGTTTTGCAGACGCAGCCGGATTTCATTGAAACTCAGGCCATTGTAATGGCTGTTGATGTAATTGGCCGCTTCATTAAGCTGTGAAGGTGTGTAATCAACTTCAGTCAGAAGCAGGCGGTTCTGGACATCACCGTTTGGCGTCACGATAACCAGCAATATCCGTTTCTCGGAAAGCCGCAAAAATTCTATTTGCCTGAAAGCGGATTCATGTTGTGGAGAAAGGACGACGCCGGCAAACCGGGTCAGCGACGACAGCATTTGCGCTGCATTTGAAATGATTTTCTGTGGTTTTCCCAGTTGCGGACTTAACTGGAGATTCGATTCGATCATACTTTCACTGACGGGCTGGACTGTCAGGAGGGTATCGACAAAAACCCGATAACCTCTCGGTGTCGGAACCCTGCCGGCAGATGTATGCGGGCTGGATACGAATCCCATCTCTTCCAGATCGGCCATGATGTTCCTGATGGTTGCCGGAGACAAGTCCAGGTTGGACAGCTTCGACAGGGCGCGTGAACCGACTGGCTGACCTTCGGCGATATACCGTTCGACCAGAGTTTTCAATAACGTCAGTGCGCGTGGCTCAAGAGACATTTGGAAGTTCTTTTTTATGGAAAAATATTAAGATCACATTATATATCCTGTTGATTTACCTGTTTTGCTGGCAATATGATCTTAAATGATTTATAACGATTTTTTGACATGAGAATGTCCTGAAAATCTCAAAATCTGAAAGTTGTGTCTTTCCTGCCAGAAAAATTACCTGTTTTTTGTGGGATTTTTACTGCACTCAGCCTGATAAATTAACGGAGAAAAACGGAATTTTGGGCGATTATGTTATTTGTTTGGAATTTTTTCTGTTTCAGAACGGGTTTTTTGGTGTAATCTGAAACTGTTCGTTATAGCTAATTCTCGGATAAAAATGCAGGCAAAAAAGAAAGTTTTCGCACTCGTATCGAGGGTGTATATCAGCAGTATTATCCAGTCGATGGAGAAAGTCGCCAATTTCCTGGCGGAGGCTGGCCATACTGTTGTTTACGAATCTGAAACGGCGGCCAATATTTCGACGCCGGGCATAGTTTCGATGAATCTGGAAGAAATCGGCGCTCAGGCTGAAGCGGCTATCGTTATCGGTGGTGACGGGACCATGCTGGGGATTTCACGCCAATTGGCGCCCTACAGTGTCCCGATGATCGGTATCAACCACGGGCATCTGGGTTTCATGGCTGACATTCCGTTAAACCGGATGTTGCTCGTGCTGGATAAAATGCTGAAAGGAAAATATATTTCCGAACAGCGGTTTCTGCTGGAAGGTTCCATTATCCGTGCGGGGGAAACGGTGCATCATGCCGTGGCTTTTAACGATATCGTCATTTCCCGTGGCGGCGGTTCGGGTATGATCGACCTTCGTGTTCACGTGGATGGCCACTTTATGTATCAGCAGCGCTCGGATGGCCTCATCATTTCCACGCCAACCGGTTCGACCGCCTATTCATTGTCTGCGGGTGGCCCGATGTTGCATCCGAATCTGGCCGGTATCGTGCTGGTCTCGATTGCTCCGCATACCCTGTCGAACCGTCCTATTGTCATTCCGGATACCAGTGAGATCGTCGTTGAGGTTGTGGACGCCAACCTGCCCAGCATCAATTTCGATTCGCAGTCTTTTGCAAGCCTGAAAAATTCAGACCGGATCTTTATCAAGCGTTCATCCGATACGATTACATTCCTTCATCCAATGGGATGGAGTTATTACGATACCTTGCGTAACAAGTTGCACTGGAATGAAATATCCAGACGTGAAAAAGTCATTGATTAGCTTTTTTCGCATTCATTAATTAGCTGGTTCATCGGAACGTAAATTTCACATGCTTCGGGCACTGACTGTTCATGATTTCGTTATTGTTGACAGCCTGGAACTGGATTTCAGTTCCGGTTTTTCCGCGTTGACGGGTGAAACGGGCGCGGGCAAGTCCATTCTCATTGATGCCCTTCAATTGACGCTAGGCGCCCGGGGTGATTCCACTGTAGTTCGGGAAGGAAAAGCCAAAGCGGATATCGGTGCCGAATTTTCGGTCAACGAAGCCGTCATTGAATGGCTCAAGGCCAATGAAATCGATGCCGAAGAGGATGTCGTACTGATTCGCAGGACGATTGACAGTTCGGGACGATCCCGCGGGTTTATCAATGGGGTGGCCGTGACGACTTCCCAAATGCGTGAACTCGCGTCGTTTCTGGTCGATATCCACGGCCAGCACGCTCATCAGCTGTTACTGAAACAGGATGAACAGCGTTTGCTTCTGGACCGGCATGCCGGCCTGCAGGCAGAACTGGAAGAATTGGCTCAGCGTTACCGGTCCTGGCAGGAGTTGGCCCGGAAAATCACCGAAGTCGAAAGCGACTCCAGGAAAATCCTGGCCGAAAAGGAACATCTGGAATGGCAGCTCAATGAACTGGAAAAGATTGATCCCAAAGAGGGTGAATGGGAACAGGTCACCAGTGACCATGACCGCCTGTCACATGCAGCCAATCTGATTGAAGGCGCTGAACAGGCCGTCTCTGAGATTGTCGAATCCGACCAGCCTGTCGTATCCCGTTTGCATGCCCTCGAGCAGAATTTGTCGAAACTGACGGCATTTGACCCGAAACTGATACCCATCGTTGAGCTGCTCGAGTCTGCAAAAATCCAGTTGCAGGAAGCGTCTTATGGCCTTAAGGATTATCTTTCCCGGGCAGATCTCGACCCCGAGTTGTTGAATACTGTCGAAAAAAGAATGGAAGCGCTTCATTCGGCTTCCCGCCAGTTCAAGGTTGCCCCTGAATCCCTGCATGCCGAATTGAAGGAAAAGAAAGTCCAACTCCAGAAGTATGGTGAACTTTTCGATCTTGACGGACTTCGCAAACAGGAAACAGAAGCAAAAAGACATTATTTTGAGCTGGCCGAAACGGTTTCGCGAAAACGCCATGAAGCGGCCGGGGAATTGAGCGGTATGGTGACTTCCATTATGGAAGACCTTCATATGTCTGGCGGACGGTTTTCGATTGACGTATCGTCCGGGTCGCCTCATGCATATGGTATCGATCAGGTTGAATTTCTGGTGGCCGGTCATGCCGGTACGACGTTGAGGCCGCTGGCAAAAGTGGCCTCTGGTGGTGAGCTGGCACGGATTTCGCTGGCCATTTCCGTCATTGCATCGAAGGCAACGGCAACACCGACCCTTATTTTTGATGAAGTGGATTCAGGTGTCGGTGGAGCGGTTGCCGAAGTGGTCGGTTTGTTATTGAAACGGCTCGGCAAAGACCATCAGGTGTTGTGCGTTACCCATCTCCCACAGGTTGCCAGCCAGGCAAACAGGCATTTTCAGGTCAGCAAGGTGGTTGTCGACAAGGTGGCCCATCCGGTGTCCCGTATTGTCGAGCTGGCTGAAGAAGACCGCATTGCCGAGATCGCCCGCATGCTCGGCGGTGTCGAAATGACGGAAGCCACCGTCAATCACGCACGGGAAATGTTAAAGTCCCGTTGATTTTTCTGTCGATTTGGACAAAGAAAAATTATTTTCTCCTTTTCCCTTGAAATTATTCGGCACGTCCCCATGTCAAAGTAATTCTGAAAGATATTGATGCGGAGGATACAGTGCAAAACCCGGAAAATGAAAATATTGATGCCAATCCTGAGGAACAGGTAGCTGAAGCGCTAGAGGAAACGGCTGTTGAAAAAGAAGATGTCGCTCTGGCCGAGAAGCTTGCCAACGCGGAAAAGCAGGCGGCAGACATGCAGGAAGCCTTTTTGCGTGCCAAGGCCGAAGGCGAAAACATTCGCAGACGCGCTCAGGAGGATATTGCCAAAGCGCATAAATTTGCGATCGAAAATTTTGCCCAATCCATGGTAGGTGTCAAGGACAGCCTTGAAATGGCATTGAAAACGGATGTGCCTTCCGTCGATTCCATCAAGGAAGGGGTCGACGCCACCCTTCGCCAGCTCAATCAGGTATTTGAACAGAACAAGATTTTCGAAATCGTTCCCGAACAGGGCGAAAAACTTGATCCGATGAAACATCAGGCCATTACGATGGTTGAATCTGATCAGGAGCCGAATACAGTTGTTTCCGTTTTGCAAAAGGGGTACATGCTGGCTGACCGTTTGTTAAGGCCGGCAGTTGTTGTTGTCGCAGCCCCAAAGAAGTCTTGAAATTTAAAAAAAAATCTCTATCTAAGGAACAGTAACGGATTGGAATGATCAAACAGATAGTATTGAAAAGATCATTCAGTTGAGTTTTCATTGCCAATCCTGAAAAAATTTACGGTATTGAAAGGAAAGAATATGTCAAAAATTATCGGTATCGACCTGGGAACAACCAATTCCTGCGTCGCTGTCATTGAAGGTGGACAACCACGCGTCATCGAAAACTCTGAAGGTGCACGCACGACGCCTTCCATCATCGCCTATCTGGACGATGGTGAAATTCTGGTTGGCGCACCTGCCAAACGTCAGGCTGTCACCAATCCGAAGAATACGCTGTACGCGATCAAACGCCTGATCGGCCGTAAATTCGATGACAAGGAAGTTCAGCGTGATATCCCCATCATGCCTTTTTCCATTATCAAGGCTGAAAACAATGATGCATGGGTTTCCGTCCTGAATGACAAGAAACTGGCTCCACCACAGGTATCTGCTGAAGTCTTGCGCAAAATGAAAAAGACGGCGGAAGATTACCTCGGCGAAGAAGTGACGGAAGCAGTCATTACTGTCCCGGCCTATTTTAACGATGCACAACGTCAGGCGACCAAGGATGCCGGCCGTATCGCCGGTCTGGATGTCAAACGTATCATCAACGAACCGACGGCAGCCGCCTTGGCTTTCGGCCTCGACAAGGCCGGCAGGGGTGACAAGAAAATCGCCGTTTATGACCTCGGTGGCGGTACCTTTGATATTTCCATTATCGAGATTGCCGATCTGGACGGCGACAAACAGTTCGAAGTTCTGGCGACCAACGGGGATACGTTCCTGGGTGGTGAAGATTTCGACCAGCGAGTCATTGACTTCATCATCGATGAATTCAACAAGATCAACGGTATCGATCTGAAAAAAGATCCGATTGCGCTGCAACGTATCAAGGCTTCCGCTGAAAGGGCGAAAATTGAATTGTCGTCTTCGCAGCAGACTGAAATCAATGAACCGTATATCGCCATGGCAAATGGCGCACCGGTCCATCTGAACATGAAACTGACCCGTGCAAAACTGGAATCGCTGGCTGAAGGCCTGATCGACCAGACCATGGAACCTTGCAAGATCGCATTGAAAGATGCCGGCCTCTCCGTTTCCGATATCGACGACGTCATTCTGGTAGGCGGCATGACCCGTATGCCGGCTGTTCAGGACAAGGTCAAGGCTTTCTTTGGCAAGGAACCACGTAAAGACATCAACCCTGATGAAGCGGTTGCTGTCGGTGCCGCGCTGCAGGGCGCTGTCTTGTCCGGTGACCGTAAGGACCTGTTGCTGCTGGACGTTACGCCACTGTCTCTGGGTATCGAAACCCTGGGTGGCGTCATGACGAAGATGATCGAAAAGAATACGACCATTCCGACCAAGTTCAGCCAGGTTTTCTCGACGGCCGAAGACAATCAGCCTGCGGTTACCATCAAGGTATATCAGGGTGAACGTGAAATGGCTGCAGGCAACAAGGCTTTGGGTGAATTCAATCTGGAAGGCATCCCGGCCGCTCCGCGTGGTATGCCTCAGATCGAAGTGACTTTCGATATCGATGCCAACGGTATTTTGCATGTCAGCGCGAAAGACAAGGCTTCGGGCAAGGAAAACAAGATAACCATCAAGGCGAACTCCGGTCTGTCGGAAGATGAAATCCAGCGCATGATCAAGGATGCTGAAGTCAATGCGGCTGAAGATCACAAGGCACGCGAATTGACGGAAGCACGCAATCAGGGTGACGCACTGGTCCATACGACGAAGAAATCAATGGAAGAGTATGGCGACAAACTGGATGCGCCTGAAAAAGAAGCCATTGAAAGCGCCATCAAGGATCTTGAAGAATCCTTAAAAGGTGACGACAAGGCTGATATCGACAGCAAGATGAGCGCTCTTTCCACTGCAGCCCAGAAGCTGGGTGAAAAGATGTACGCTGATCAGGCTCAGGCAGCCGGTGCTGCCGGAGCGGGTGCAGCAGGGGCAGGCGCTTCTGCAGGTGCCGCGCCGGAACCGGAACTGGAAGACGACGTTGTCGATGCAGACTTCAAGGAAGTAAAAGACAAAGACTGATACACTGTCGGTCTTTATCCGCCGGGCGGGAAACTCAATCCGTTTTGATTTTTCTCTGCCCGGCGTTGCAGTTTCAGAGTATCGGACATGTTGATGCTAATCTGATCCTGTTGGAAACGACAATGGTATTTGGAACATTCTGATTTGCTGAATCGCTTTTTATAATGTGGACAAGATGGCAAAGCGAGATTTTTACGAGGTTTTGGGGGTTGCCAAAAATGCCTCGGATGATGAGATCAAAAAGGCTTATCGCAAGCTGGCAATGAAGTATCATCCCGATCGCAATCCCGACAGCAAAACGGCTGAGGAAAAGTTCAAGGAAGTCAAGGAAGCGTATGAAATGCTTTCTGACGAACACAAGCGTGAGGCCTATGACCGTTTCGGTCATGCCGGTGTCGATCCCAATATGAATATGGGCGGTCGTCCTGGCGGGGGTGCTGGTGGCGCGGATTTTTCCGATGCGTTTGGCGATATTTTTGGCGACATTTTCGGTGGCGGCGGTGGACGTGGGGGGCAGCAGCGAAGCAGTGGCCCGCAGATGTACCGTGGCGCCGATATGCGTTATAACCTGGATATCACGCTTGAGGAAGCAGCAAAAGGCAGTACAAAAACGATTCGTGTCCCGTCCTGGGACACTTGCGGAACCTGTCACGGTTCCGGTGCCAAGCCGGGCACGTCGCCGACGACTTGTACGACCTGTAACGGTCAGGGTCAGGTGCGGATGCAGCAGGGCTTTTTCAGCATCCAGCAACCGTGTCCAACCTGTCATGGCACCGGCAAGATGATCAAGGACCCGTGCCAGACCTGTATGGGTGTCGGCAAGATCCGCAGAAACAAAACGCTTGAAGTCAAAATTCCTGTCGGTATTGCCGACGGTATGAGAATCCGTTCTGCGGGCAATGGCGAACCGGGACAGAATGGTGGCCCTCCTGGCGACCTGTATGTCGAAATCCGGGTCCTGCCACATGCCATTTTCCAGCGTGAAGGCGATGACCTGCATTGTGAAATCCCGATTTCTTTCGGTATTGCCGCTCTGGGTGGCGAAATCGAGGTCCCGACGTTGGGCAGCAGGGTGGCCTTCAATATTCCTGAAGGAACACAAACGGGCAAAACGTTCCGTCTGCGTGGAAAAGGCATCAAGGGCGTCCGTTCATCCCAACCAGGCGACCTGTACTGTCATGTGAAAGTGGAAACGCCTGTCAAACTGACTGACAGGGAAAAAGATTTGATGCGCGAATTCGACAAGCTCATTGTCGAGGGAGGCGCAAGACATACTCCTCAGGCAAAATCCTGGATGGACAAGATCAAGAGTGTGTTCGGTTAATCCCTTTTCTTTCCTTTAGTACCTGGCCCGGTTTTGAGTATCAACCAAAACCGGGTTTTTTATTTTTTCAATGACCACCCGCAAATCCGTTTTGACGCCAGGCCTCATAGACGGCAACTGCCACGCTGTTGGAGAGGTTGAGGCTTCGGTTGTCGGGTCGCATTGGCAAACGCACACGATGACCTTCCTGGAAAAAAGCATGCATTTCTGCGGATAACCCTTTGGTTTCCGATCCGAAAACGAACATGTCTCCAGGTTTGAATGCCAGCGAGGAAAAAATCGAACTGCCGTGTGTCGTGAAAGCATACATACGTGATGGATCGGGAGACATCTTTTCAAGAAAGTCATTCCAGTTTTTGTAGACTTTCATAGACGCAAACTCATGATAGTCCAGTCCGGCACGTCTCATTTTGGCGTCATCAAGCGGGAAACCCAGAGGTTCAATCAGATGGAGTTGCGCGCCTGAATTGGCGCACAACCGGATGATGTTACCGGTGTTCGGTGGTATTTCGGGTTCTACCAGTACGACATGAAACAATTTAATTCTCCTGCAAATTTTTGGGTGGAGTGCGGGCAAAGACAAAATTCGTAATCCGTCTGGCGCCGGCTTTCTTGAGTAATACGGCCATTTCTTCCAGTGTATGTCCAGTCGTCATGACGTCGTCAATGATTCCGATATGACGGTTTTCGATTAAATGCCGGTTCTTTTTGACAACGTTAAAAGCATTGCGAACGTTCTTCTTTCTTTCCTTGAAAGAAATGGTCGATTGTTTTTCCGTTTCACGGCTCCGTTCCAGCAGATCGAAGATGAGATCGACCTTCATTGAACGGGAGAGTGTTTTGGCGATTTCCAACGACTGGTTGAAACCTCTTTCGATCAGACGCTGTTTTCCAAGAGGGACTGCAATCAGGCAATCGGGAACCGAACCGCCCGTCTTTTCTTTTGCCGCCTTGGCAATCAGTTTACCCATAATCGGGGCAATCGCCAGGTTGGCATGAAATTTCAGCAAATGCACGAGTTGATCCAGAGGCGGTTCATAATCCGTTGCGACTATCGTTTCATCAAATGAAGGAAGCTTCTTTACACAATCACCGCACAACAAGTGTTCATTTTCAGGATCATGAAATAAAAGCGCATTCGCACATATCGAACATCTCGGTATTTTTGGCGCAAAATAATGGCGATAACAATCGTCACATATGCCATCCTGACTGTCTGAATGACAGAGGGCACATGGCGAAGGAATGTGTTTGAGGAGACCTGATAAAAAGGGAATACGTTGAAGAAAACCAAAATTCATCGTTAAGTATTCCATCTTGTCTGTAAAATCTGTTTTTTCATCAATGATGTCCCGGACATTATTATTACACTGACTGTTCGATAACGGATGATTTAAAAAGCGGATTGTATGCCTATTGAGTTACAAAAGGTTCGGTCATTGTTTTCCAGGCCTGACAGAACAAGGGATTCACGGTTCATGAGACGTGAGGTGGCTTTACGGATGGACGATCGGTTGTCTCTGGTAAAAATTGATCCACACCATATCCTGGATGCCGGATGCGGTGATTTTGACGATGCTTCCGAATTGAAAAAACGTTTTGAAGGCAGTCATATGCTCGGGCTGGATATGTCCTTGCCAGTGCTGCAGGAGGTAAAAGGGGAAAACAAAGAGGGGGCAATGGATGCGGCGGAGCTGGTCTGTGGAAATTTTGCACAGTTGCCGCTTGCGACGGGTTCGGTCGATATGATCTGGTCTAATCTGGCCCTTCACTGGTATCCACGACCATATGAGGTTTTCAGCGAGTGGAACCGGGTTCTGCAACCGAATGGCCTGTTGATGTTTTCCTGTTTTGGAAGTGATACTTTTTCGGAATTGAAGAAGTCCTTTTCCTCTATTGATTCCTATGCCCATGTCCATTCTTTCAAAAGCATGATTGAGCTTGGAGACCTGTTGCTGGAGGCCGGTTTTACGGAACCGGTACTGGAGCGTGAAAAGATAGATGTCACCTATAAGGACACCGATAAATTGCTGGCAGATGTGCGCGCTTTTGGCGGTAATGCCATGTCAGATCGGCCAAAGGGACTTTTCGGGAAAAATAGCTATAAAAAACTGTTGAATTCGCTTGAGGAAAACAGGAATGAAGACGGCAAATTGTGGTTGGGTTTTGAAATTATTGTCGCCCACGCTTTCAAAAGAGACGATTCCCTGCCGTCAGGTGAAAAGGTGATCCAGTTTTACGGGAAGAATCCGGAAAATTAAAAAGGTGCTTTAAGCACCTTTTTAACTGTAAGTGGCCAATGTATTTTTCATTTTCTTCAATGCAGCGGCTTCTATCTGCCGGATGCGTTCGGCAGAAACGCCGAATTCAAGAGCCAGATCGTGCAACGTTGCACCACTGCCGTCATCATTGTCCAGCCAGCGGGCTTCGATGATCCTTTTCGATCTTGCATCCAGTTTGTCGAGTGCCTCGGAAAGGCCTTCCGATTGGAGGCGGTCGTGTTGCTGTGTTTCCAGAACCCGTGTCGGTTCCGTCTGTTCGGATGAAAGGTAAGCGATAGGAGCGAAATTATCGTCATCGTCATCATGCTGGGTTTCCAGGGCGATGTCGTGACCGCTTAACCGCGTTTCCATTTCGGAAACTTCCTCATCTTTTACGTTCAGTTTTTCAGCAAGGGAACGGATCTGTTCTCTTGTCATGGCTTCATTGCCGCTTTTATGGCTGCGCAAATTGAAAAACAGTTTCCTCTGCGCCTTGGTTGTCGCTACCTTGACCATCCTCCAGTTGCGGAGAATGTATTCATGAATTTCCGCCTTGATCCAGTGAATGGCATACGAAACCAGTCTCACTCCCATTTTGGGATCGAAACGTTTGACTGCCTTCATCAAGCCTATATTGCCTTCCTGTATGAGGTCGGCATGTGGAAGTCCGTAACCGAGATAGTTACGGGCAATCGATGCAACCAGTCTCAGGTGTGACAGGACGAGTTCTTGCGCTGCGGCAAGATCGTTTTGTTCCCTGAAACGGAGTGCCAGTTCGGTTTCCCGTTCCTGGGTCAACATCGGCAAGCGGTTGATTTCCGCGATGTAAGCCTCAATATTACCCAGTGAACCTGTAAAAACAGGAGTCAAGGCATGTCTGCTGACCGGCAGCAATGAAGCTTGTGCGGACTTTGCGCTCATTCTTCCTCCTTGTGTTTTATTGTCTGGTTAAGTTAATTAACCTCTATTTTAGCACTCTTGTGCTGAGAGTGCTAATCATGAATGGAGCTTACCGATTTTGAAAATAACGGAATTTTCATCAGGGAAGGTTCAACTTTATTTGAAAAGGGACACCGGTTTCTTGTTTTATCTCATTCAAACGGGAAATGGCTGAACCGGCGTCCGGATATGTCAGTTGATCTTCCAGAGTTGGCGGTTAACGGACAAAATAGCGCCGAGCCAGCCCAGAGCGGCACTTGCAGCCAGAAGAATGGCAGAGACAAGAGGGCTTAAGGGCGTCAACTGAAAGCTGGAGCCATAAAGCTGCGCCAGTTCGACGATGACCGTATTGAACGGGTAAAGGCACACGTCGATCAGGACAAGTGCGATGATTCCTGAAAACAGCCCCAGGAAGATGCCCATGTAATAGAACGGACGACGGATATAGGCTCTGCTGGCGCCTATGTGCCAGGATACCGTAATTTCGTCGAGATGCATCAGAACCTGCAAACGGACAGTATTGAAAGTCACGACAATGACCACTACGCTAAGGATGATTGCCAAAAAGAGCAATCCCATACGCATGACACTCAAAAGGGCGGCAAGACGTTTTGTCCAGTCAGAATCAACCTGGATTTTATCGACGGACGGTATTTTCTGCAGCTTGACGACGGCAGATTCAATCTGTGCTGAGATGTTCCTGTTATCGGCGCCGTCTTTCAGGCGGATGATGTAACTGTCAGGCAGGGGATTGCTTCCAAGGGAATCAATGACGTCGGAGAGCCCGGTTTTTTTCTGGAGAGACTGTATCGCCGCATCTTTGGTAATGAATATCAGCTCGATATTCTGGTTTTCTGCCTGGAATATTTTCGTGATGGCCTGTTCCGTGGCGGCCGCATCCGCTGCGGATGCGTCAGCTTTCAGAAAGACACTGATTTCGGGTGAAACGGACAATTGCCGTGTGACAGACTGGATATTGTCGAGCAGGGTGATGCCCCCGAAAGGCAGCGCCAGCGTCATCGCCAGGACGAGGATGTTGAAAAAGAAATGTCCGGGTGAACGGCGAAACTGGGCAAGCGCATTGCCAATCGCATTTACATGATTTGAGAACCAGATATTCATGCTTGTTTACCATTCATGGGTTGTTCTATATGTTCGATTTTTCCCTGATTCAGGAAAACGATCCGATCTGCCTTGCCGAAGAGCTGTTCATCATGGGTTGAGATGACACAGGTGACTCCGGCCGACTGGAAGAAGGTAATGGCGTCGATGACCTTGTCAGCATTGGCACGGTCGAGATTGGCGGTCGGTTCGTCAGCCAGAATGATCTGGGGACGGTTGACGATGGCCCGGGCCACGGCAACGCGCTGCTGTTCCCCCTCGGAAAGGGTCGGCGCATAGGAAAGCGCACGATTCAGGAGATCCACTTTTTCGAGGGCGGCACGGGCACGTGAATCGGCTTCGTCTTTGGGAGTGCCCGTCACCAGCATGGGAAGCATGACATTGGCCAGAATGGTCCTGTCAGCCAACAGGTTCTGCTTTTGAAGGATCAGGCCCAGATTACGCCTCAGATAAGGAATACCTGCCGGCTTCAACTGGCCGATTTCCTGTCCGTTCACGGTCAGAGTACCCGTGTCGGGCCTTTCGATGGCAGCGATCATTTTCAGGAGCGTCGATTTTCCGGCTCCGGATGGACCGGACAGGAAGACAAATTCACCCTGATTGATGGAAAGTGAAATATCCGATACGGCGACTATATCGCCCGGGTAGCACTTGGATACGTTCTGGAATTGAATCATTGCGCTCATGGTTAGCTCAACAATGCGTTTGAAAATTCTTCTGCAACGAAGGGTTGCAAATCGTCGATTTGTTCACCGACACCGATAAAATAGACAGGGACAGGATGGCTTTTTGCGATAGCGGCAAGGATACCGCCTTTCGGTGTGCCGTCCAGTTTCGTGACGATCAGGCCCGTCAACCCTAACGTTTCGTCAAAAGCCCTGACCTGTGCCAGCGCATTCTGTCCTGTGTTGCCATCAATGACAAGGAGGATCTCGTGCGGCGCCTCGTCCATCCCTTTACCAATGACCCGTTTGACTTTTTTAAGTTCTTCCATCAGATGCAATTGGGTTGGTAACCGGCCAGCTGTGTCGACCATGACCACATTGATGTTTTTTGCTTTTGCTGACTGGACGGCGTCAAAGGCGATGGCGGCAGGATCGCCGAATTCCTGTGCGATGACAGTGATTTTGTTCCGGTCTCCCCATACGGCCAGCTGTTCGCGTGCGGCTGCCCGGAAAGTGTCTCCGGCAGCCAGAAGAACGGTCTGATCGTTTTTCTGCAGGTGCTGTGCCAGTTTGCCGATGGTCGTTGTCTTGCCCGCACCATTCACTCCGGTCATCATGATGACGAGCGGGTTGTGACGGCCGATTTCAAGATTCTTCTGCAAAGGGGTCAACAGGTCGGTCAAAAGGCCCGAGAGAGCCGTTTTGATTTCAGAAGGCTGGGTCAGCCGTTCTTCCTTCACTTTCCTGCGAAGCTCGTCAAGAAGATATTCCGTTGCCGGGAGCCCTACATCGGATACGAGGAGTGCCGTTTCCAGTTCTTCGAACAGTTCTTCATCAATGGTCGTTCCGCCGAAGATATTCAGGTTGGCCGACGTTTTCGCGAGTCCGCTTTTGAGACGGCTCAGCCAGGAGTGTTTTTTTTCAGTGTCTTGCTTGGCAACGGGGGAAGATGCATCTATATTACCGGAAGAGGTTTCAGATGATTCCTGTGTCGTCAATGACGATTCGGCAGAAGAGGATTCGATGTTTTCCTGTTCGACCGGAATGTCGCTGGTTTTCTTTTTGAAGAAGCTGAACATTGGCAAAAAAGACTGAATAAAAGACGTTAATAAAGACCTGAAGAAAATATCATTCTAGCAGAGCTGCAAATATGAAAATCCGAAAAATGTTGTTTGGTCTGATCTTTGTCCTATTCTGGGTACAGAATGGCATCCATGCCGAACCCGCTCAGGAATTCGTCCTGAAAAACGGGTTGAAAGTGATTGTCAAAGAGGATCATAGGGCTCCCGTCGTTTCCCATATGGTCTGGTACCGCGTCGGATCAATGGATGAAACGAACGGCACGACTGGTGTTGCGCATGTCCTCGAACACATGATGTTCAAGGGAACGAAAAAATATCCTGATGGCAGCCTGTCCAAGACGGTGGCTGCGCTGGGTGGCAAGGATAATGCTTTTACCAATACCGATTACACCGCTTATTACCAGCAGATCCCGAAAGCGAATCTGGAAAAAATGATGGAGCTGGAAGCGGACCGGATGCAAAATCTTCAATTTAAGGATGCCGATTTCCAGAAGGAGATCAAGGTTGTCATGGAAGAGCGTCGCTGGCGGACGGATGACCAGCCAGGCGCGCAGGTCGATGAAGCGATGAGGGCGGCGGCGTTCAATGCCCATCCTTATCACTGGCCGGTTGTAGGATGGATGAACGATCTTCAGAACATGACGGTCAATGATGCCAGAAACTGGTATGAAAAATGGTATGCCCCCAACAACGCGACGATGGTTGTCGTGGGGGACGTCAAGACGGCAGAGGTGAAAAGACTGGCAGAGAAACATTTCGGTCGTATCAAACCGAAAAAACTCGTCCAGACAAAACCGCAGGTTGAACCGGTACAAAAAGGGGTGAGACGTGTAGCCGTCAAGGCGCCTTCCGAAAATCCTGCCGTCTCTCTGGCGTACAAGGTTCCTGTATTGCAAGATGTGGAAAAGGATAATGACGTTTATGCGCTTGACGTTCTCGCGACTGTGCTGGATGGTTACGATAATGCCCGTCTTTCATCCTCTCTTGTTCGCAAGGACCAGGTCGCGATTGCCGTTGGTGCGGATTACTCGGCTATCGGGCGCGGGCCCGCATTGTTTGTCATTGAAGGAACACCTGCAAAAGGCGTTTCCGTTGACGAACTGGAAAAAAGACTGAAACAGCAGATCGCCAATATTGCGGAAAACGGGATTTCCAAAGAAGAACTGCAACGGGTCAAGATGCAGCTGATCTCTTCCCAGATTTACAAACGGGATTCCATGTTCGGTCAGGCGATGGAAATCGGGGTATTCGAAATGTCTGGAATCGGACAGAAACAGATTGACCGCATCATTGAAAAACTGAAAGAAGTGACGCCGGAGCAGGTTCAGGCTGTCGCCAGAAAATATTTTTCGGATGATTCCCTGACAGTGGCAACGCTGGTGCCTGTGGCATTGCCTGAAAAGAAAAAATAAACGGAATGGTCTGTTATCCAGATGAATGAAGAGTTCAACATGAAAAAAATCGCTCGAAATTTTCTCTTGAAGGCAATGAACCGCACGCTTGTCGGGGTTATGTGTTTTCTTGGCATCAGTTCGATTGCATGGGCGGCCATGCCCATTCAGCAATGGACGACTGACAATGGGTCAAAAGTCCTTTTTGTCGAGACCCATGCCATTCCTGTCATTGATATCAACGTGGATTTTGATGCAGGGTCAAGACGCGATCCGGCCGGAAAAAGCGGGCTGGCAGCCTTGACCAACGCTTCGCTGGACAAGGGAATCAGCAATGCAGACGGATTGACGGTTCCTGAAGCAAAAATCCTTGATACGTTTGCCGATGTCGGCGCCGCAAGAAGCAACAGTATCAATATGGACAAAGCCGGATATACCTTGCGTGTATTGTCCGGTCAGGAACAATCGGACAAGGCAATCGGTATGCTGTCGGAATTGCTGGCGGCCCCTTCTTTTCCTGCGGAACTGTTAAAGCGGGACAAGGCCCGCCTTATCGCTTCCATAAAGGAAGAAGAAACGCGCCCGGAATCCATCGCGGCCAAAGCTTTCAAAAAGGGAATTTATCCGACGCATCCATATGGCGTCAGTGCATCGCCGGAAACGGTCAGTTCCATTTCACGTGATGATCTTGTTTCCTTTCATAAGGATCATTATGTCGCCAACAGGGCGGTCATCACGATTGTCGGCGATATTGACTTGAACGGCGCGAAAAAAATAGCTAACCAGATCAGCGGAAAACTGGCTCTGGGAAAAGGTGAGTTGCCTACGATGCCTCCGGTAGAGCCCACGGTGTCGAAAATGGATGCCATTTCTCATCCCGCTACGCAGGCACATATTCTGGTCGGCATGCCATCCGTGAAACGGGGAGATCCTGATTTCTTTGCATTGACAGTCGGCAATTACATTCTGGGCGGCGGCGGGTTTTCTTCCCGTTTGATGCAGGAAGTCCGGGAAAAACGGGGATTGACGTATGGTGTTTATAGCTCTTTTTCGCCGATGATCCAGAAAGGGCCTTTCCTGATCGGCTTGCAGACGGAAAAGAAACAGGCCGATGCGGCGCTGAAAGTCGTGAATTCAACATTGGACAATTTCCTGAAAAATGGGCCGACTCAAAAAGAACTGAAAGCAGCCAAAGACCATCTTGTCAACAGTTTTGCCATGAAGATGGATAACAACCGGAAAATTCTGGATCTGGTCTCGATGATTGGTTATTATCGGTTGCCCGTCAATTATCTGGACACCTGGACAGATAATGTCAATCGGGTGACGATAAAAGATGTACAGAATGCATTTCATCAAAAAGTGATGGAAAATGAATTGGTTACCGTTGTGGTCGGCAATCAGGAATAAACATGGGCGTGACTGGTGACGGTACCGATTGACAATGGCCTTAAAAAAAGACAAAGAGAAAATTTCTTCCAGAAAAACGGTTCATCAGGTTCGGATAGTCGGAGGTATCTGGAAACGGACACCGCTGACAGTCGCTGATGTGGCCGGCTTGCGTCCCACGCCGGACCGGGTAAGGGAAACGCTTTTCAACTGGCTGACCCACTTGAAGGGCAACTCTTTCAACCGGATGCGCTGTCTCGACCTTTTTGCAGGGACTGGCGCATTGAGTTTTGAAGCGGCCAGCAGGGGGGTTGCGCAAGTCACGGCAGTCGAAAAAGACCGGACGGCTTATGCTCATCTTGAAGCGATCAAAAGTAAACTGAATGCCGGACAGGTTAAAATAGTGCATGCGGATGCTCTCCCGTTTGCACGACGACTTGGTGATGCAAATGAACGGTTCGACCTGATTTTTCTCGATCCGCCATTTCAGGAAAGATTTTTGCCGGCAATTTTGCCCGTGTGTGCCAAACTTCTGGCCGATAATGGTTTGATTTACGTTGAGTCGAATGAACCCCTTTCGGACGAAAAGCTGGACCAAATCCTGCCGGAAGGAACGAAATGTCACATTTGCAGGGAAAATAAAGCCGGTCAGGTCTATTATCATCTGCTTGAAATGAAGGCATGAAGCCAATCTTGAGGCATAATATAAAAAGTTTAATTCTGAAAGAGTAACAAATGGTTATTGCTGTTTATCCGGGAACATTCGATCCTTTGACGAGGGGGCATGAAGATCTTGTGCGTCGCGCATCTGGCCTGTTTGACGAACTGATTGTCGGTGTCGCCGACAGCCGCGTCAAAAAACCGTTCTTCTCCATGGACGAACGCATGCAAATCGCCAAGGAAGTTCTGGGGCATTATCCCAACGTCCGTGTCGAAAGCTTTACCGGGTTGTTGAAGGATTTCGTCAGGGTCCATAACGCAAGCGTCATTATCCGTGGCTTGCGTGCCGTTTCGGATTTTGAATATGAATTCCAGATGGCGGGAATGAACCGCTATCTGATGCCTGAAGCTGAAACCCTGTTCATGACGCCTTCCGATCAGTATCAGTTCATTTCCGGTACAATCGTTCGTGAAATCGCCTTTTTGGGTGGTGACGTTTCCAAGTTCGTTTTCCCGTCCGTGGAAAAATGGCTGAAGAAAAAAGTCATTGAAATGAAATCCTGATTGATTCAGTCTTTCAGAACCGCTCATCAGAAATCTTCGAGAGAAAACAGGAAGTAATGTCGTTACTTATTACCCACGAATGTATCTGTTGTGACATTTGTGTTCCCGAATGTCCCAACGAAGCCATTACATTAGGCAAAAAAGTTTGTGAAATCGACCCGGATAAATGCACGGAATGTATGGGACATTATCCGGAGCCGCAATGCAAACAGGTCTGTCCGATGGACTGTATCGTCAATGATCCCGATCACAGGGAAACGCCCGAACAGCTGATGGACAAATTCAACCGTCTTCAGAAAAAATGAAACCGAAAGAAAAACAGCCGCATGAAGCGGCTGTTTTTTTAGATGGATCAGTCAATCAGACATTGAACAGGAAGTTCAGGACGTCGCCGTCCTTGACGATGTATTCCTTGCCTTCAGCCCGCATTTTCCCCGCTTCCTTGGCACCCTGTTCACCTTTGTGGGCGATGTAGTCTTCAAAAGAAATGGTTTGCGCACGGATGAAACCACGTTCAAAGTCGGTGTGGATGACGCCTGCAGCCTGAGGGGCGGTGTCCCCGATATGGATTGTCCATGCACGCACTTCCTTCACGCCAGCAGTGAAATAAGTCTGCAGGCCAAGCAGCTTGAATGCTGCACGGATAAGTCTGTTCAGACCCGGTTCATCCATGCCCATGTCAGAAAGGAATTCAGCACGGTCTTCTTCAGGCAATTCGACAATTTCCGATTCAATCGAGGCGCATATGGCAACGATCGGCGCGTTTTGGGATTCGGCGTATTTCGTCAGCTGATCCAGCAGAGGGTTATCGGTGAAACCATCCTCAGAAACATTGGCGACATACATGGTCGGTTTTGCCGTGATCAGACATAAAGGACGGATTATTTCTATCTCTTCCTTGTCAAGACCCATCGAGCGAACAGGTTCGGCTTTGTTCAAATGGGCAGCGACTCGTTCCAGAATCTCACAGAGACGGGCAGATTCCTTGTTGCCGGACTGTGCTTTCTTGATTTCGCGTGCGATGACTCTTTCTACAGTATTCAAGTCAGCAAGAGCCAGTTCCGTCTGGATAACTTCAATATCGCTTAACGGATCGACCTTCCCTGCAACGTGTACCACGTTATCGTTCTGGAAGCAGCGAACGACCTGGACGATAGCGTCCGTTTCGCGGATATGGGCCAGAAACTGGTTACCCAGTCCTTCGCCTTTCGAGGCACCTGCAACAAGGCCGGCAATATCAACGAATTCGACAACAGCAGGAAGAATTCGTTCCGGTTTGACGATAGCCGCCAGATCATTCAGTCTGTTATCAGGAACTTCGACGATGCCTACATTAGGCTCGATAGTGCAAAAGGGGTAATTTTCTGCAGGAATGCCTGCTTTGGTCAGGGCGTTAAACAGGGTGGACTTGCCGACATTAGGCAGACCGACGAT
>JAEYIG010000145.1 GCA_023409175.1 Pseudomonadota bacterium | reverse complement strand
CGGGGAAAACACCCATGAAATGGCATTCCCGATTCCCGCGATCATGCCGTCGTTCATGTCTTCAACCGGGCCGAACTGGCCGTTGGTGAAACCGTATTTGGAAACGAACCAGACAAAAATGGTGGATAGCAGGATAATCGTTCCCGCTTTTCTGATGAACAGCGAACCGCGTTCCCACATGCTGCGCAGGACGTTCCCGACAGTCGGCCACCGGTACGGGGGCAGTTCCATGACAAACGGGGCAGGATCACCGGCAAAAAGCCGCGTTTTTTTCAGGATAATGCCGGAAATGATGATGGCACCGATTCCCGTAAAGTAAGCGGCTGGCGCAACCCACCATGCCCCGGCAAACAAGGCTCCGGAAAAAAGGGCAATGATCGGCAGTTTCGCACTGCATGGGATGAACGTGGTCGTGATAATGGTCATTTTCCGGTCGCGGTCGTTTTCGATCGTCCGCGACGACATGATGCCCGGCACGCCGCAACCCGTTCCGATCAGGATGGAAATGAACGACTTGCCGGAGAGCCCGAACCGGTGGAAAACCCGGTCCAGTATGAAAGCGATCCGCGCCATGTAACCGCAATATTCCATGAACGCGAGGAAAGCGAACAGGATGAGGATCTGCGGCACGAACCCGAGCACCGCCCCCGTCCCGGCAATGATCCCGTCCAGGATCAGGTTCTGGAGCCATTCGGCGCAATCCACCGCCACGAGCCACCCCCGGACAGCGTCCGGAACGATTTTCCCGAAAAGCTCGTCATTCGTCCAGTCCGTCACAAGACCGCCAAGGGACGTCACGGAAACATAATAGACAAAGGACATGATGGCCGCAAAAATCGGCAAGCCCAGAAAGCGGTTGGTGACGATGGCGTCAATCCTGTCGGAAACGGACAGGTGGTTGCTGATATGACGGCAGCATTTGTCCATCAGGCCGGTGATCCGGTTATAGCGCTCCGTCGCAATGATGCTTTCAGAGTCGTTATCCATCTCTTCTTCGCAACTGCGGATATCCTGCTCCAGATGGTTGCGCCATTCGGCCGACAGGTTCAGCCGTTTGGCCGTTTCCCCGTCGCGCTCAAAGAGCCGGATGGCATAACCGCGTTGCACATGCTCCGGCAGGTCGTGCAGGACCGCTTCTTCAATGTGGGCCAGCGCATGTTCCACACTCCCCGAAAACCGGTGACGCGGGATGGGAATGGCCTCGGCATTCCCGGCCGAGGCCAGCGCCTTTTCGATGATGTCAGGCAATCCGGTTTCCTTCAGTGCCGAGATGCCCATGACCTCACAGCCGAGTTCCTTGCCCAGTCTTTCCGTGTCGATCAGGTCGCCGCTTTTCGCGAGCACATCCATCATGTTGACGGCAACCACGACCGGAATGCCCAGCTCCAGCAGCTGTGTGGTCAGGTACAGGTTACGCTCAAGGTTTGTACCGTCCACGATATTGAGGATGACGTCCGGCTTTTCGTCCAGCAGGTAGTTGCGGGCAATGATTTCTTCCAGCGAATAAGGCGAAAGCGAATAAATGCCGGGCAAATCGGTCACGATGACGTCCGGACGTGATTTCAGGCGCCCTTCTTTCTTTTCCACCGTCACGCCGGGCCAGTTGCCGACTGACTGGCGTCCGCCCGTCAGGGCATTGAATAATGTGGTCTTGCCCGCATTCGGGTTACCGGCAAGTGCGATATGGATTGTCATAATAGATTCCAGTGTTCCAGTTCAGCGGCAGACAGTGTTTTTCGCATGGCTGTCCACCCGTTTTCATTCGATTTCAACCAGTTCCGCATCGGCTTTCCGGAAAGAAAGTTCCGAATTGCGGATGCGGACTTCAATGGGATCGCCCAGCGGCGCGACTTTCACTACATGCATGGCCGTCCCCTTTGTCATTCCCATATCCAGCATGCGGCGTCTGGTTGCGCCTTCACCGTGTATCTTGTGGATGATGGCGACTTCACCAATACGCACGTCTTTTAAAGTTTTCATTTCCCGATCTCCCTGATCATGATGTTTTCGGCCATTTCCTTTCCCAGTGCCACCCGCGAGTTCCGGATGCTGACAATGACACTGCCATTCATTTCAGTGATTACCGTGACCGGTTCACCGGCGCAAAAACCGAGGTTTTCAAGAAAACGTTTCGTTTCCTCGCGCCCCCCGATCCTGCCGATGACGCCGGTACTTCCCTTCCCTGCCATCTTCAAAGGCATCATGTGCATCCTCCTTTTTCCAGTCAAAAACGGGGGTGGCAATGGCGTATGGCCATTGCCGTTATCACTCCCGTCAGAAGTTATGGGTCATTCCGAACTGCACCCCCGTAATGGATGTGTTTTCGGTTCCCATATCGTTGTTGATACTGGCCACGTAGCCATTGTCACTGTCGAGATACGAAGCCACCGCATAAAGCGATGTCCGCTTCGACAGGTTGTAGGTGTAGCCAAGGGCATATTTGTTGGCGTTGCCGTCATGCGCCGTGCCGTCAACGGAAGCCCGGTTGTACGAAGCATTGACGGTACCCGCGCCCAGCTTGTACTGAAGGCCGACCAGCCAGGTTTTCTGTTTGACAGGCGAATCAATGTCATCCAGATTCAGGACGGACAGGTCCTTCAGGTTGCTCTTCTGGTATCCCAGAGAAAGCTTCACCGGATCGAAGTCCCATGCCCCGCCAAGATTCCAGACATAAGACCGGTCGGAATCGGCCTGTCGGCTGAAATTGCCGGTCAGAAAAAGCGGGCCGTTTTCATAACGGAGCGACACGCCAAACCCGTCGTTCAGAATATCCCGGCTGAAGTTGCGGTCGTGACCGTCCGTTCCCAGCGTGTAAGTCAGGCCGAACTGCATACCGGAAAACACCGGGCTGTCATAACGGATCGTGTTGGAAAGCTGTTCGGACCGCAACAGGCTGTACTTCGCCAGTGACGATCCGGTCGACCCCTGCAAAAACGGATCAACTTCCGTATAATATTCCACAGACATTTCATTAACCCGGCCCAGGCGGAAAGCCCCCCAGTTCCCTTCAAGCCCGACATTGGCAGCACCTGTCCAGTCAACAGTCTTTCTGCCACCTAACGCGCGTGAAATGGAATCATCAAGGCTGTAAGTATCCTTGTTTGTGCCATTCGGTAACTGGAACTGTCTCTCGAGCTGGAAAGTGGCCCTTAACCCACTTCCCAGCTCTTCCGTCCCCTTGAAGCCAATAACGTTCGCGGCGTTTTCATCCATCCGCACATCGCTTCCCGACTCCTTGATAAAACCTGTATCGACAGTCCCGTAAAGAGTGACATTCGTCTGGGCATGTGCCATGCCCAGCGCCAATCCCATGCCTGCAAAAACAATGAGTTTCTGTTTCATTGGTAATCCCTGAATGAATTGTTAAAGATCAATTTGCCTGCAGGCG